>JBEGSV010000103.1:0-5429 GCA_041179685.1 Actinomycetota bacterium | reverse complement strand
TTCTTATTTACTTCAATCTCCGAGTAGGTTCCCCAGAAATATGCGTTGAACCCATGTGCACTGACATCGACAGCAACTGTCCACCAGCCACCGACTATTGGTTCAGAAACTACGGTTCCTGGAACTACCGAAAGATCTGTGGGGCTATACCAATTTTCGAGTGCATCGGCATCCATCCACGCGCTCCATAGTTTTGAAATCGCTACTGGATATTCGCGTTCTACTGAATACAACTTATTCATGGCGATACCTATCAGTGAGATTAGACGTTAAATCGGAACTCGACTACATCACCATCGTGCATGACGTAATCCTTGCCTTCCATACGGACCTTGCCAGCAGACTTTGCCTCTGCCATAGATCCTGCTGCCATCAGATCATCAAATGAAACGATTTCAGCTTTGATAAAGCCCTTCTGGAAATCAGTATGAATCACACCTGCCGCCATTGGGGCAGTGTCACCTTTGTGAATTGTCCAGGCGCGAGCTTCTTTGGGACCTGCAGTTAAGTAAGTTTGAAGTCCAAGAGTGTCAAAGCCAACGCGAGCAAGTGTTGCAAGACCTGGCTCTGTCATTCCAACTGCCTCTAGTAATTCAAGGGCATCTTCATCTGGAAGTTCTGCCAGCTCTGCCTCTGTCTTTGCATCGAGGAAGATTGCCTCGGCAGGTGCGACGAGCGCAGAAAGTTTTGCACGTAGCTCTTGATCGCCGAGTTCGGCAGCATCAACATTGAAGACATAGAGGAATGGCTTTGCAGTAAGAAGGTGAAGTTCATAGATGAGTGCGAGATCAACCTTTGAAGTTGAGAGTGGCTTTCCTGATTGAAGGTGAGCCTCTGCCTCTTTTACTGCCTCAAGAACAGCGGTCTTTGACTTATCTGTGCGCGCCTCTTTTTCAAGACGTGGAATTGCCTTCTCAATTGTCTGCAAGTCAGCGAGCGCGAGTTCGGTATTGATTGTCTCGATATCACTTGAAGGATCAACGCGACCATCAACGTGGACAACATCGCCATCGGTGAAGACGCGGATAACCTGACAGATTGCATCGGTCTCGCGGATATTGGCCAAGAACTTATTGCCAAGGCCGGCGCCCTCAGATGCGCCCTTGACGATTCCTGCGATATCAACGAAAGAGAGGGCCGCTGGAAGAAGCTTCTCAGAGCCGAAGATTGTGGCTAGCTTTGCCAAGCGCTCATCCGGTACACCGACGACGCCCACGTTGGGTTCGATCGTTGCGAAGGGGTAGTTCGCCGCCAAGACGTTGTTCTTGGTCAAGGCGTTGAAGAGGGTCGACTTTCCGACGTTGGGAAGGCCGACGATTCCGATGGAGAGGCTCATAGTGGGCGAGCCTACGTGTGGCATGCGCAGAAGTGAAATCAGGGTATTTGTCACCGCTCCCTGCGACCATAGCCCCATGTCCAATGCGTTGATTACATCCCTCGTCCTTCTTATCGGTCTCATCGTCGGCCTTGCGATCGGTATCTGGTTTGGCCGTTCGCAGAGCTCTCAATCATCTGATGATCTCGTCGCACTCAAGGCTCTCCTCGAAAAGAGCGAGGAGCGGTTGAAAGAGGCAGAGAGTAAGAATGAGAGCCAGGCAAAGATTGCAACGCAGATGGAAGAGATGAAGGTAACGGTCGAACGTATGCGCGTGCAGGCGCAGGATGCTGCCGAGAAGCGCGTGGCTTCGGAGGTCGAACTCAAATCAACTATCAATGAGATGCGCACCGCTTCTACCTCTCTCTTCGATGAGACCCGAAAGATCGCCGGCGCACTCTCTAGCTCGCAATCACGTGGAAAGTTTGGTGAAGCACAACTAGAACTTTTGCTCGAGCAGGCAGGGTTGCGCGAAGGCATTGAATACGATGCACAACGTTCAACTACAGATGCTGATTCATCCGGCATTCCCGATATCACGGTCAAGATGCCCGGCAATTCACGCCTCTTTATCGACTCAAAGTTTCCCTTCGAACGTTTTCTCGATGCCTTTGCAACAGAAGATCAGAGCCTGCGTGATGAACATCTGACATCACATACAAAGGATCTGCTCAAGCATGTTGATGCGCTGGCAAAACGTGGTTATCACAAGTCAGCGGGCAGCCCTGATGTCGTTGTTCTCTTCCTCCCCTTCGAAACTCTCCTTGCCGAAGCGCTGCGCCTTGACCCACAGCTACTTGAAAAGGCCTTCAAGGTAGGCGTCACGATCGCCACGCCAACCTCGATGATGGCGCTCTTGCGCACTGTGGGACATATCTTTACTCGCAATAAGTTAGCTGAGAATGCTGATGACATCACAAAGGTGGCTTCTACCTTCTTAAAGAACATCACCTTGTTACACGGCAAGATTGTGGCAGTTGGACAGGCGATCAATAAGACCTCTAAGGCTTATGAGGATCTCATTCCAACGGCAGAGAAGACCGTCCTCTCACCTGCTAAGAAAATTAGCGCCCTCGGTGTTGCCGGCGATAAAGAGAAGCTCGCTATCCCATATCCTGAGGCACCTGCAGATGTTCGCGAGCTCAATAACCCTGATCTCGTCGAAGTTGATGACTTTATCGATGTTGAGATTGTTGAGGATTAAGTAATGTCAGAGAAGAAACTTACGGTGAAGAAACCAACCATTCCTGGTCCTGGTTTGAAGAAGCAGGGCATCATTGTCCTGCAAGTTTTCTTTATCGCCTTCTTCACCTTCGCAGAACTCAGTATTCGCGGCGGTGCAGGGTTTCTCTCAGGTTTTGTTCTCATCGTAGTTACATACGGTGGAGTTGCTTATGGCCGTCCCGGAACCCGCTATGTCACTGCAGTGACTCCGCCACTTGCATATGCGGCGACAGCTTTGTTCTACACAGTAATGACCGACGGAATCCGTATCTCTCGAGTCGGTGTTGATTTCATGGCAGCTCTTGCCAGCGTTGCACCATTTATGTTGATCGCTGCCACCTATGGTTGGTATCAATTCCTTAATGAGAAGGCGAAGAACCGTCCTTCAAAGCGAAAGACAGCTACAGCTTAATTACTTTCCAGCTGCCTTCATCTCTGCGCGAAGGTTCTGTGGAAGTGCAAAGGTAAGAGACTCTTTCTTTGCTTCAACTTCCTGCTGATCATGGAAGCCGTGGAGATGAAGCCACTTCAAAAGGTCTTGAACCAAAATCTCTGGCACTGAAGCTCCACTGGTAACGCCAACTGTTTCAACGCCGACTAGCCACTCATCTTTAGCCTCTGATGCGTAATCAACGAGATAGGCAGCCTTTGCGCCGTATTCGAGAGCAACTTCCACTAAGCGAACTGAGTTTGAAGAGTTGGTAGATCCCACGACGAGAACGAGATCTGATTGTGCTGCAATTCCGCGGATTGCTTCCTGGCGGTTCTGGGTTGCGTAACAGATGTCATCAGATGGAGGCGATGCAATCTCTGGAAAGCGCTCTTTAAGGATTGCAACAGATTCAAGGGTCTCATCGACACTGAGAGTTGTCTGGCTCAACCAGATCAGGTTCTTACCTGGCGTTGGTTGCACATTACGTGCGCCATCGAGGCCATCAATAACGCGAACCTTTCCTGGAGCTTCACCAGCGGTTCCTTCTACCTCTTCATGGCCTTCGTGGCCGATCAAGAGAATCTCTGTATCGGCATCTGCAAATCGCTTTACCTCGTGGTGCACCTTTGTCACCAAAGGACAGGTTGCATCGATCGTCTTTAAATTTCGTGCCGCAGCTTGCTCGTGAACTGCAGGAGAGACTCCGTGAGCCGAGAAGACAACTGTCTGACCCTCTGGAACTTCATCTGTCTCATTGACGAAGATGACTCCACGTTGTTCGAGCGTTGCAACCACATGCTTATTGTGAACAATCTCTTTTCGGACATAGAGAGGGGCTCCATAGAGCTCGAGCGCCTTTTCAACGGTAACGATTGCGCGGTCAACGCCTGCACAATATCCACGCGGCGCAGCGATCAAAACTCTCTTCGTCATGGCTGCAGTCTATTAGCCTTGCCCCATGTTCGAAACTTCAAGTGAATCCCCCGCGCCAGTACGCGTGGTCACTGAAGCGATAAAAGAGTATGTGGACCGCCTTGGCCCAATCTGGATTGAGGGCGAGATCGCAGAGCTCAATGAACGTAGCGGGATGATGGCCTTTATGCGCCTGCGCGATACCAGTGCAGATATGAGCCTTTCGGTGATGTGCCATAAATCAGTGATTGCCGCGGTAAAGCCGCTGCCGGCCAATGCTCGCGTTGTGATTTATGCAAAGCCATCCTGGTATACAAAATCTGGAACCTTATCGATGTCAGCAAAGGAGATTCGCCAAGTTGGCGTTGGAGAACTACTTGCCCGACTAGAAGCTCTCAAATCTTTACTGGCAGATGAAGGTCTCTTCTCTATCGATCGAAAAGTTTCACTACCGGTCTTGCCTCGCAAAGTCGGTCTGATCTGTGGTCGTAATACTGATGCTGAGAAAGATGTCGTCGAGAACGCTCGTCGTCGCTGGCCGGCAGTTGAATTTGAGATCCGTGAAGTCACTGTGCAAGGAGCTGCTGCGGTAGTCGAAGTCTCTGCCGCACTCCGCGACCTTGAAGCGGATAGCGAAGTCGATGTCATCATCATTACTCGAGGTGGAGGATCCTTCGAAGACTTATTGCCATTCAGCGACGAATCATTGATTCGCCTGGCAGCATCATGTGTGACTCCAATTGTGAGCGCCATCGGCCATGAGAAAGATTCACCGCTCTTAGATTTAGTTGCCGATTACCGAGCATCAACGCCAACAGATGCAGCCAAGCGCGTTGTGCCAGATATCGCTGAGGAGGTTGCCGGTATTCAGAAGTTGCGCGACCGCGCATACCGTGCGCTCTCGGCGAGAGTTGAATATGAAAGCAACTACATCGCTCAGTTGAGATCTCGTCCGGTGATGAAAGATCCCGGTGCTTTCTTAGTGATATTGCGCGAAGAACTCGATGACCTCCGAGATAGATCTAGACGCAGCTTTACGGCAACAATCGAAGCAGAGCGGAAAGAGCTCAAGGCGATCACCGCCCACCTCCGTTCGCTCTCTCCGCAATCAACCCTCGATCGCGGATATTCGGTGGTTCGCGATGCAAAGGGCGAAGTCATCCGTGATCCCAAGCAGTTGAAGTCAGGCGACCTCCTGACGATTAAGGTCGCCAAGGGCGAGACAAGCGCCACCGTAAATTAGATCTCACATCTCAATCGCCTAGGCCAGGTGGGTGCGAAATGGCTAGCGAGAGTAGATTTGGCTCATGGACGAAAAGAAGACTTCCGCCGCAAAACTAAGTTATGAAGCGGCTCGTGATGAACTCGCTGAAATCGTTGAATCGCTAGAAGATGGAAGTGCATCGCTAGAGGAATCACTCAAGCTCTGGGAACGTGGCGAAGAGCTCGCGAAGATCTGCCAAGAGTGGCTCGATGGAGCGAAAG
>JBEGSV010000102.1:0-5950 GCA_041179685.1 Actinomycetota bacterium | reverse complement strand
CCTGCCAATTCTCTGCCGCTAAGAAGATAAGTGCAATCAGAACAAATGCGCCCCCAAGGTATGCGGCGATTTCAGAGTAGATACTCTTCGAACTTTGACTTCCAGCAACAGATTCGAAGCGGGTATTTACTAAATCAGATTGCTCTGGCGAAATTGCACCTTCACTTACGAGGGATTGGAGAACCCCTCGTAAGCGTTTAGATCCCTCTTGCAATTAGAGCGCCCACTGAACGGTGATTGAGACCGTGACATCTTGTTGTCCAAGATCTACCACTGTTGCCGCATCTCCCTCTGCCTTAGCTGAGGCAACGTAAATCGGGGTCGAAATTGATGGGCTGCCATTTTCGGTGAGGTAGTTAACCTTGCCTAGCTTTACACTTAAAAGCTTTGCGTATGAAGCAGCCTTAGCCTTTGCATTCTTTACCGCTACGGCGCGTGCTGACTCGGCAGCCTTGGCTGCATCAACGACAAATGGTGAGACTGCGTTGATCTGCACTGCATCACCGGCAGCTGCAACCACATCATCGACCACGCTGCCAGCCTTTGCTGCGGCACGGATTACAACTGAAAAGACCTGTGAACCTCGGTAGCCAGTGAGGGTTGATCCACCGTTAGTGTCGTACTTATATTCTGGATAGACCGTTACGTTCTGGGTGGCAATATCTTTTGTCGCAACGCCAGCTGCAATAAGCGCCTTTCGCACTGCTGCTGAATTTGTATTTGTTGCTGCAAGGGCCTCTTTATTAGTCGCTGCCACGACAGAGACTGTTGCTGTAAGGCGAACCGCATCTGGTGCAACCTTTACTGTTCCCTCAGCACTGACTGTGATGTAACGAGTCGCTATAGCTGCATTTGCTGAAGTTGGGGCAATAAGTGCCGCGATTAGCGCAATAGGGGTGAGTAGGAGAAGAGACTTCTTAATTGTTGAGGTTGTCATGCCCCAAGTATGGCCTATTTACTCTGTGAAATTTCATAGAGCGCTGCGTGATCTGCGAGAGATTTATCTAGTGAGAAATATTTCTCTGCGTGGGCTGCCCCAACTGAACCGAGCTGATCGCGAAGATCTTGATCGGTGACAAGTGCACTCAGTGCGCTAGCCATTGCACCTGCTTGGGTAGAGGTAAGAAATCCGGTTTCACCATCAATCACAATATCTGCAATAGAACCAACGCGTGGTGCCACTATTGGAATACCGGCGAATGCCGCCTGAATTAAAGTAAGCGGTATACCTTCATTATCACTGGTGAGAATTGCAATATCACTGGCAGCAAAGAGTTGATCGATATCCGAACGCCATCCCAAGAATGTCACGGGTAATTTCTCTTCCAGTACCCGGGCTTGAGCGCTCTCAAATAACTCACCTTCACCTGCCACTAAGAAATGCAGGTTTAGGCCACGACCCACACATGCTGCGGCCACATCAAGTAATCGATCCGGGCGCTTGATCTGAGTTAAACGTCCAACGAAGGTGCAATAGATAGCATCAAGATCTAAACCAATTGCTTGACGCGCTGCATCTCGATCGAACTCTTGTGGAGCAGGTAGACCTGGAAAGAAGACGCGATATTGATCAGGCATACCTATGCCAACTTTGAGCAAATCAACTTTTACTTGATTTCCAACGGCGATCAAAATATCTGTGCGGGTCGCAAGTGTTTTCTCGATTGCAATTACCAACTTGGTTTTCCAACCAGCGAAGTAACCATGTAAAAGGTGGCCGTGGAAAGTGTGAACTTTGAGTGCTTTGCTGCCAGCAAGGATTGCCGCCAGGCGCCCAAGGACGCCCGCCTTTGCGGTGTGGGTATGAATGACATCAGGGCTTTCACGGCGGATCAGCGCAATCAGTTTTAAAAATGCACGGGCATCAGCCATCGGAGAAATTGAACGTCCAAGTCCACCAACTCGAGTTGCCTTAACATCGGTTGCAACGGTTTCGAGATAATCGGCTTCATTATCGGCGCAAAAACCTGTGATGAGCTTCTGTTCAAATTTCGCTGGATCGAGTCCACGCATTAAATCCGCGACAATGACGGCAGGACCACCTACGTTCATGCGGGCGATAATCTGGAGCACCTTGATTGTCATGTGGTTATCTTCTCGCAAAATAGAGGGATAATTGGCATATGAGCCAGGGCCAATTCATCTCACACTGCACAGCAGATGCCCTGACCAACGCTGCCCAGCTGTTGAAGGCGGGAACCCTCGTGGCATTTCCAACCGAAACCGTTTATGGCCTCGGCGCTGATGCGACGAATCCAGAAGCGGTAGCTCGCATTTATGCAGTCAAGGGACGACCAGCCGATCATCCGCTGATTGTGCACCTAGCCGATATGCAGGATATTGCTGATTGGGCAGAAGAGATCCCTGATTACGCGATTGATCTTGCTCGCTCATTCTGGCCCGGGCCAATGACTCTCATCCTTAAACGCACTGAACTAGCAAAGGACTTTATTACCGGGGGACAAGAGACCGTTGGTCTTCGAGTACCAGATCACACCCTTGCTCTGGCATTTCTTAACGCATTTAAGAAGATAGGTGGCAAAGGTGTAGCAGCACCTAGTGCCAATCGCTTCGGCCATGTTTCACCAACAACGGCAGAGGCAGTTCATGAAGAACTTGGTGATTTCTTGGCGGCCGACGATCTCATTCTCAATGGTGGTCCATCGCTAGTAGGTGTTGAATCAACGATTATTGATTGCACTGGCGCAGCTCCACGAATTTTGCGTCCAGGTGCGATCACCACTGAAATGGTTGAAGCTGTCACAGGAGTCAAAGTTGAAAATCGCGAAGATGTCATACGCGTCAGCGGCTCACTCGAACACCACTACGCGCCAGCTGCACAAGTTGTTCTTGACGGACATCCACGTCCTGGGGATGGGTTAATAGCGCTCAATACCTTCCCGACACCGGAAGGCGCAATCAGACTTGCTTCTCCTATTAACAATGAAGACTTTGCTCGTCAGCTCTATGCTGCTTTGCGTGAGGCAGATGCCCAAGGTATCGATCAAGTTGTTGTTATTCAGCCAGAGGGTGCAGATATTGCAATTGCAATCCGCGATCGTCTTGGCCGAGCAGCTAGCGGTCGATAACCACATTAGATAACCATAAGATGGGGTCATGAATACAAAAGGCTACGCAGCACTCTCAGCAGGTTCAGCACTCGTCCCATTTGAATTCGATCGCCGCGATGTCGGCGCTCATGATGTAGAGCTCGATATTAAGTTCGCTGGTATCTGCCACTCTGATATTCACCAAGCTAAAGAAGAGTGGGGACCTGCAATATTTCCAATGGTTCCCGGCCATGAGATTGCAGGCGTAGTCACCTCGATTGGATCTTCAGTTACAAAATTCAAAGTGGGCGATCACATTGGTGTTGGCGTATTCGTTGACTCATGTCGCAAATGTGATCAGTGTTTAAAGGGTTTGCAGCAATACTGCCAAGAGGGAATGACTGGCACATATAACGGGCTAGAACGTGACGGTAAGACAGTTGCGATGGGCGGATATAGCAACCGCTTTGTCATCAATGAAGATTATGCAGTTCATGTTCCAACCAACCTTCCACTCGACGGAGTTGCACCACTTCTCTGCGCCGGCGTCACGCTCTGGTCACCGATTAAGCACTGGAAAGTAACCAAGGGAACAAAGGTCGCAGTCATGGGCCTCGGTGGTCTTGGCCATATGGGAGTTAAGTTTGCAGTTGCAATGGGCGCAGAGGTGACCGTTCTCTCGCACTCACCAGCGAAGGAAGCAGATGCACTTGCGATGGGTGCTCAACATTTTGTTTCAACGAAAGATCCAGAGAACTTCAAGAAGATTGCCAAGAGCTTTGACTTAATTCTCAATACAGTCAGCGCAGAGTTGGATATTAATCAATACCTTAATTTGTTAAAGCAGGACGGCACTCTTGTCGTTATCGGCCTGCCAGGAAAGCCTTATGCAGTGCATGCAGGTGTGCTCCTTGGCGCTCGTCGTTCAATGGCAGGCTCCATGATTGGCGGAATCCCTGAGATGCAGGAGATGCTTGATTTCTGCGGTGAGCACAACATCCTCAGCGATGTCGAGGTCATCAAGGCTGACTACATCAATACTGCTTACGAGCGGACCATCGCAAGCGATGTGAAGTACCGCTTCGTCATTGATGCCGCTAGCTTCTAGCCTCAATTTGAAGGTCAACTCACCTATAGATATAGCGTAAGATTCGCTACGTTTACGCTCCGGCGTAGGCGGTGGGGCCTTTAGCTCAGTCGGTAGAGCAACGGACTTTTAATCCGTGGGTCGTCGGTTCGAGCCCGACAGGGCCCACATTTAATGGCGAGCGTCCTAATATCTGAGATTTCCTATCAAATCCTCTCAATTCACATAGTTGAATATTCAATTAGATAGACAGATAGTTGAAATTTCAATTATTATTCCCTTTCGGTGATTTAGCCGACTCTAAAAGAACAGGAAAATAAATGAAGAAGAGTCGTACTCTCGTAGCGGTAATTTCAATTGCCGTTGCAATCACATCGCTCGTGGCGGTGGCGCCTACTGCTACTGCAGCGTGTTCAAGCAAGCTTAAGATTGCCTACCAAGGACCACTCACTGGTCCCGATGCAGCACTTGGAATTAATGCTCTCAATGGCGTCAAGTTTGCATTGAAGAAATTTATTGCCGCAAATCCAAAAGCAAATGTTGATCCAGTTGTCTATGAAGTAGACGATCAAGGAGATCCCGCAGTTGCAGGACCGATTGCGCCAAAAGTTGCTACAGAGTCTTGTGTAGTTGCCTTGGTTGGTCCTTCATTTTCAGGGGCCTCAAAGGTTTCACTTCCTGTTTATCTTTCGGCAGGACTACCAATGATCACTCCATCTGCGACAAATCCAACGTTGTATGACTTTGGTAAGTCCATATTCCACCGTGCTGTATTAACTGATGATTATCAGGGTCCTGCTCTTGCACGTCTAGTAGCCTCAAAAGTTAGCAATGCAAAGGTATTTGTTATCAACGATGCTTCAGATTATTCAGTGGGGTTAGCCAAGACTGCGATCTACACTTTAGGAAGTCGTGTTGTTGGTAAAGATACAACTCCAGCAGGAACTACTGATTTCGCGCCGACAATTGCGAAGATCAAGCAGTCAAAGGCAAATGCAGTGATTTACACCGGCTACTTCTCACAAGCAGCACTTCTCATCAAGCAGCTACGTGACTCAGGTTCGAAGATCACATTTGCATCTGGTGATGGAACGCTCGATAACCAGTTCATCAAGCTTGCACGTAAGTCGGCCGAGGGAGTTCTTCTCTCTGCTCCGGCAGTTCCATTTGAAGCAGCATCCCCAAAACTTGCCGCTGAAATGGTGAAGTTGGGCTGGGCTCCTGGTGTGTACACCACAGAGTCATACGATGCAGCGAACTTCTTCCTTGAAGCAATTAAGGCTGGAAATAAGGACCGTGCATCAATCAACAAGTACATCTCAACTAAGTCGTCTAAGGGCCTTTCAAAAACTCTTAAGTTTGATAACCGTGGAGAAGTTTCTGGCGTTGATGTCAATGGATTCACAATCAAGAACGGCAAGATTGTGCTTCTGGGAGCCATCAAGTAACGGTTAATTATTTAACCGAGGGACAGGAGCAGGTAGGTTCGCCTACCTGCTCTTCCCATTTCATTTTCTAGCGTTGGCAGTTATCACTGTGTACTCTAACTTTATGAACAAGGCACTTGAGAACTTTCAAAAGCACACCACAGAATTCCTCGATGCACTAGCCCTTATTCCTGATCGCGCTCGCAATACCGCGCCAGCCGGCGAATGGTCCGCCGCATATATAGTTCACCACATCGCTGATGGAGAGATTCACTTTGCTGGACGCTACTTATTGGCCCTTGGCTCAGATAATCCAACGATGTTCTTCTTCGATGAAGAGCGCTATCCAGAGATGCTCGGATATGAGAAGCGAAGTATCAATAAAT
>JBEGSV010000101.1:0-3427 GCA_041179685.1 Actinomycetota bacterium | reverse complement strand
GCTACTTGATAGCGGCGATGGATTTCAGATGGACCGATATTGCATGAACCTGCTACGTAATCTGACATAGGAGAGAGTCTAGGTCCGAAGGGGAGAGATGGAGAGATAAAGATTGTGCGGGAGGCGGGACTTGAACCCGCACGCCGGAGCACCAGTTCCTAAGACTGGCGTGTCTGCCATTTCACCACTCCCGCTTACATCTCAAGGCAGTTTCATATGAGATGCAGGGGAAAGAGTAAGGCTTCTAGGCGCCCACACCAAAATCGCGCTCTTGTCGGGATACGCACGGCTAAACTACGCAAATGTCCTCACTTGCAGATCAACTCGCAGCCTCAATTCGTGGGCTCGTTGCTGCCGCCATCGAGAATGGCGAGCTCACAGGATCTGCCCCTGAATCGATAGTTCTAGAGCGCCCGAAGAATCGTGACCATGGTGATTACGCCACATCTATAGCGCTCCAATTGGCGAAGGCGGCTGGCAAGAATCCACGAGAAGTTGCAACGCTTCTGCAAGGCGCAATCGCGGATCTGCCTGGGGTAAGCAAGGTAGATATTGCAGGACCTGGATTTATCAATATCACCTTAGATCGAGCCAATCAGGCAGAGCTGGTGCGCACCATTCTTAACGCTGAAGACACCTACGGATCGGGCGATTCGCTTAAGGGCGTCGCCGTCAATCTCGAATTCATTAGCGCAAACCCAACAGGCCCATTGCATTTGGGTCACACACGTTGGGCAGCTGTAGGCGATGCGCTAGGTCGCGTCCTCAAAGCCGCTGGCGCAAAGGTCACACAAGAGTTTTATATCAACGACCGCGGTCGCCAGATGGATCTCTTCGGTCAATCAGTTCAAGCGGCAGCGCTCGGCAATCCAATTCCAGAAGATGGCTACCAAGGCGATTACATCAAAGATCTAGCCAAGATTGTTGTGGCAGAAAATCCTGGAATCTCATCAAGTGAAGATTTCCGCGAGGCTGCCTACAAAGTTCAGCTAGCAGAACAACAGTCAGTCCTCGAAACTTTCCATACCAAGTTCGATGTCTGGTTCTCTGAGCGCTCGCTCCATCAATCCGGAGCAGTTGATCACGGTATGCAGAAACTTCGCGAACAAGGCCACGTCTTCGAGCAGGATGGCGCAGTCTGGCTTCGCACAACAGATTTCGGTGATGATAAAGATCGCGTACTCATTAAGGAGAATGGCGAACTCACATACTTTGCCTCAGATACCGCTTATTACATCAATAAGCGTGAGCGTGGCTCTGATATCTGTATCTACATGTTGGGGGCAGATCACCATGGATATATCCATCGCCTTCGCGCAGTGGCGGCTTGTGCTGGCGATAATCCTGATTACAACATTCATGTTCTTATCGGTCAGTTGGTAAAGATTATGGAAGGCGGCGAAGAGGTTAAGCTCTCAAAGCGCGCTGGCACCATTATCACTTTGGCAGAGCTCGTCGAAAAGGTCGGAGTAGATGCTGCTCGCTACACACTCATTCGCTATCCGGTAGATACACCAATGGTGATGGATATCGATATCTTGCGCAGCAACACAAATGAGAACCCGGTCTATTACGTGCAGTATGCACACGCACGTATCGCTGCCGTGCTTCGCAATGTGGCCGAACTCGGAATTCCGACCGGACTCGATAACTTTGATCCTGCGCAACTTAGCCATGATCGCGAAAACCAATTGCTTGGCACTCTTGCAGAATTTCCTCGAATCGTCGCAACAGCTGCCGAACTTCGCGAACCACATCGTATTGCGCGATATCTCGAGGAGCTCGCTGGCGTTTATCACGGCTTCTATGCCGATTGTCGCGTATTACCACTCGGCGATGAAGCAATTGCGCCAATTCATTCAGCACGTGCAAATCTCTGCGCTGCAACAATGCAGGTGATCGCTAATGGTCTCAATCTTCTCGGCGTCAGCGCACCGGAGCGAATGTAATGTCAGGGCAATCGACTCAGGGTGCTTCGATGTGGTCAAAAAATGTCTCCTTTAATAATGGAGAGCTTCACCTTGCAGGAATTCCTGCATCAAATCTTGCCCAAGAATTCGGCACCCCCACATTCTTTCTCGATGAAGAAGCATTTCGCACAAGAGCAACTTTGTGGCGCGATGGGCTCAAGGCTGAGTTCGGCGATAAGGCTGGCCATGTCTTCTATGCATCAAAGGCATTCACCTGTACCGCCGTCGCCCATTGGATTTCAGAGATTGGCATCGGTATCGATGTTGCAACCGGTGGCGAGCTAGCTGCAGCACTTGCAGGCGGAGTCGACCCTTCACATATTGAGGTACATGGAAATAACAAATCTCTTGCAGAGATCGATCGCGCTGTTTCTATTGGCGTTCATTCAATCGTTATGGATTCGCTCTATGAGATTGATCGAGTTGCTGAAGCAGCCCGAAAGCACGGCAAACGTCAGTCGGTTCTTATCCGCCTCACACCTGGCATCGAAGCGCATACCCATGAATCAATCTCAACTGCTCATGAAGATGTGAAGTTTGGTTTTTCTATTGCATCGGGCGCTGCCTGGGCTGCAGTTGAAAAGATTGCGACTTTGCCAGAACTTGATTTCCGCGGAGTGCATTGCCATATCGGTTCTCAAATCTTTGGCACTGAAGCATTTGAAATCGCAGCAGATCGCTTGTTAGCTTTTATGGCAAAGTATCGCGATACCTTTGGAGTAGAACTTCCAGAACTCGATCTTGGTGGAGGATATGGAATTGCCTATCTCCCAAGTGAAATTACCGTTGAACCCGCCGATGTTCTTCCGACAATCGGCAAGGCAGTTCGTGAGGCATGTGCAAAATACGCCCTTGCACTTCCAACTATTTCAATCGAGCCAGGTCGCAATATTGTTGGTCCAACGATGTTCACACTCTATGAAGTAGGTACAGTAAAAGATGTAATCATCGAAGATGGATCTGTACGAAAGTACATCTCTGTCGATGGTGGAATGAGCGATAACGCTCGTACTGCGCTCTATGACGCTGAATACTTTGCAACCATTGCTCAGCGCACCTCTACCGCTCCATCTGCGCAATCTCGACTAGTGGGAAAGCATTGCGAGACCGGCGACATCATTATTCGAGATATTCAACTTCCATCTGATGTGATCCCGGGCGATCTCATCGCAACACCAGCAACGGGTGCGTATGGACGCTCGATGGCGAGCAACTACAACCATGTACCCCGCCCGCCAGTTGTAGCTGTTATTGATGGAAAGGCACGAGTAATCGTGCGCCGCGAGACCGAGGCTGATTTGCTCGCTCTCGATGTAGCCAAGATGTGAAAGAATCCCCCTCATGAGTCGAGCAGATAAACCAGTACGTATCGGCATGCTCGGCTGTGGCGTAGTCGGCAGCGAAGTAGCACGACTTCTCCTTGCAGATACTGAAGAGCTCTCAACCCGAGCCGGCGT
>JBEGSV010000100.1:0-3286 GCA_041179685.1 Actinomycetota bacterium | reverse complement strand
ACTGCAGTAAGTTCATCAGAAACCTGCTTACGCATCGCTTCCTCTGACTTCAAAAGTGTGGTCAAGGCAGCGATTGTCGCCTTGAGTTCCTTTGATTCAGTTTCGAGCTCGAGCTTGCTCATCTTTGTAAGACGGCGAAGAGGCATATCGAGGATATAGGTCGCCTGCTCTTCATTGAGTTTAAAGCCCTTAATCAATGCTTCCTTTGCTGCAGATGCATCATCTGAGCCACGAATAATCTTGATGACCTTATCGATATCGATAATCGCCTTAAGGAGACCATCAACCAATGAGAGGCGATCCTCTGCCTTCGCTTTACGGAATTCGCTACGACGGCGAACAACCTCAATACGGTGATCAATAAAGACCTGCAATAGCTCTTTGAGGCCGAGTGTCTGTGGGCGGCCCTTCACGAGCGCAACAGCGTTGATAGCAAAGCCATCTTCCATCGGAGTCAGCTTATAGAGCTGTTCGAGAACTGCCTCAGGTTCAAAGCCGTTCTTTAGCTCGATGACAACGTTGGTGCCAGTCTGGCCATCGGTGAGATCGACGATATCTGAGATACCTTGAATCTTCTTCGCCTTTGCAAGATCTGCAATGCGCTCGACAACTTTCTCGGGACCGATATTAAATGGAAGTTCCTTGATGACGATTCCCATCTTGCGAGATGTCACCTTGCTGATCTCAACAGTTGCGCGGACCTTAAAGGATCCTTTACCTGTTGCATAAGCTTCACGGATTCCATCAGCGCCAACGAGTTCGCCACCGGTTGGGAAGTCTGGTCCTGGGACGTGCTTCATCAATTGATTTAAAGTTGCCTTTGGATTATCAATCAAGAACTTTGTCGCTGCAATGACCTCACCCAGATTGTGGGGAGCCATATTGGTTGCCATACCTACCGCGATACCGGATGAGCCGTTAACGAGAAGGTTTGGGAAAGCTGCTGGAAGTACGAGTGGCTCTTGAAGTTGGCCGTCATAGTTAGGGCCGAAGTCAACGGTGTTCTCATCTGATTCAGCGACCATCGTCATCGCAGCTGCTGCTAGGCGAGCTTCGGTGTAGCGCATCGCCGCAGGACCGGCATCGAGTGAGCCGAAGTTTCCGTGGCCATCAATGAGTGGAAGCTGCATCGAGAAAGATTGCGCCATGCGAACAAGTGCGTCGTAGATTGCAGAGTCACCGTGTGGGTGCAACTTACCCATTACTTCACCGACGACACGAGCTGACTTCACATGGCCGCGATCTGGGCGAAGACCCATATCTGCCATCTGGTGAAGAATGCGGCGGTGTACCGGCTTTAATCCGTCGCGAGCATCTGGAAGTGCGCGGGAGTAGATAACTGAATATGCATATTCGAGGAAAGACTCAGACATCTCAGATGAGACATCGATATCGATGATCTTGCCTGGGAATTCTCCTGGCTTTGGACCTGTCGCTTTGCCCTTTGTGGGTTTTGTGCCTTTGGGGGATTTTGCTCCCTTAGCAGATTGGGTGGATGCCATGGCGCGTATTCTGCCGTGCGCAGTGGCTAAATGACGGTACCTACACGCGGACGAGCGCCAACGATTGCAACACATCGGGCTGCAACTGCCGCCCCAGCCTCAAGTCCATGTTGCATATTCTTGGTCAAGGCGTAGTGAGCGATAAATCCTGCAGCAAATGAATCTCCGGCACCGGTGGTATCAACGACCTCGGTAGACACGGCAGGAACTGAGATGAGAATCGATCCACGAGCTTTGCCGATTGCACCTTGTGAGCCGCGCTTGATGACAACTGTTTCACAATCGTGAAGCAGTAATTCGAGCGCCTTCTCTGGATCTGTTTCGCCGGTGAGATAGATCGCCTCTTCTTCATTGAGCAAGATGACATCCATCAGACGAATCCATGACTTCACCTCGTCAATGGGAACTTCCATCATTCCGCCGACAGATGCCGGATCAAAGTAGAGTGGTAATCCTGCAGCTTTAATCTTTTCAATCATCGCTAAAACACCTGGACGAGAAAGTGGGTCTAGGGGAGAGTAGCCAGAGAGATAGACGGCGTTGAAATCGTCGAGCTCAGGAAGGTCACTTAATTTAAGGCCAGAGTTTGCGCCATTGTCAGGAAACATCGTGCGCTCGCCGGTGGGATCTACTAAGACAACAACAACGCCAGATGAACCCTTATCGACCATTAAATTCTGGTGGCGCACACCGAGGGCATCGAATTCGCTCATCAAGGCAGAACCGGCAGCATCATCGCCCACATGTCCAACGATTGTTGCACGGGCATCTGTGCGAGTCAGCCACGAAGCAACATTTCCGGCTGCTCCACCACCGTGGGTAGAAATTTTGGAAGGTGTATCGCTACCGTAATTTATCTGAGCAGGCATGACTGCAATCTTGGTGATGACATCGAGCATCACATCACCGATACAGAGCACGCGAGCTGTCATGGCTTACTTCTTTACGGCGACAGCGATATCAGCAGCAAGCGCTGAGTTTGATTTGATGATATCGATATTTACTTTAAGCGATTCGCCTTCAGAAGCGGTATGGAAATGTTCCAGCAAGAATGGCGTGACGTACTTACCGTGGATACCTGCCTTTTCGGCGCCTTCAAGTCCGCTCTTCAAAATTGCATCGTGACGGGCGCGATCCATCTCTTTCGCAACCGGGTTTGCAATTACCAAACCATTATTAGTTTTGAGCGCAACGCGTTGAGCAATTACTGCAGCAATTTCTTCCGCGCTATCGACTTGATGCTCGATGGTAAATCCAGAGTCGGTGAGATAGAAGCCAGGAAATTTTGTTGTCTTATATCCAAGAACACCAATCGCTAGCGTCTCTAAACGCTCGAGAGTTGCTGCTACATCGAGGATCGATTTCACGCCAGCACAGACGATAGTAATGTCGAGCTGCGAGAGAGCGGTGAGATCTGCTGACTCATCAAAAGTTTCAATTGCGCCGCGGTGTACGCCACCGAGACCGCCGGTTGCAAAGATATGAATACCTGCAAGAACTGCAAGGTGCGCAGTAGCTGCCACGGTCGTCGCCGCTGACTTTCCTGCTGCTGCGATAATCGCCAAGTCGCGACTTGATGCCTTAGCGATGTCATCGCGGTTTGCGATATCAACTAGCTGGTCATCGGTGAGACCAATATGAACAATGCCATCGAGAATTGCGATTGTTGCAGGGACAGCGCCACGAGAGCGGACAATCTCTTCAACCTCGCGCGCCACAGTCAGATTAGATGGACGTGGAAGTCCATGGCTGATGATGGTGGATTCGAGGGCAACGATTGGCTT
>JBEGSV010000099.1:0-7543 GCA_041179685.1 Actinomycetota bacterium | reverse complement strand
AGGCGGCGCCATGAGGTAAGAACCGCCTGGTCTCCTGATACAGATGGAGCGCTACCTGCGGCAACCGGTGCGAATGGTGCACGTGCGCCATCCCACTTACCGAGCTGTGTAATCTCACGTGCAGTCGCTGAAACTGTTCCGAGCATGATTGATTCGCCCATCGCATCAGCAAGTGCTGAGAGGATGCGGACATCACTACGGTTGAGTGACTCAGAAACTGCGGCATCAAAGGCGCGTGAGCGACCTTCCCAGTTGAGGAACGAGCCAGACTTCTCTGTGACTGCAGCAACTGGCAGAACAACATCGGCCACATCAGTGATTGATGATGGAGCAATCTCCAGTGAAATTACGAATGAGTTCTTCAGTGCGCCAAGAACTTTACGTGAGTGCAAGAGATCATGAGCATCTACTCCACCAACGACAACTGCATCGAGCTCTTGGTTGCCAAGTGCTTCGATGATCTGGTGCGTTGTGCGGCCAGGTGTTGCAGGAAGTGAATCAACACCCCATGCAGCTGCGATATCGACGCGAGCTGCAGAATCTGCAACTGGACGACCGCCTGGAAGAAGTGTTGGGAATGCGCCAGCTTCTAGAGCTCCACGTTCGCCTGCGCGACGAGGAATCCATGCCAGCTTTGCGCCGCTCTTCTCTGCAAGTGCAACTGCAGCTGAGATCAATCCTGCTGATTCAGATGCGCGCTCGCCTACGAGAATCACAGACTTTGCTGTTAGCGCTACGCCTGCAACTGCAGCCGCTTCGCCGCCAGGTGCAACTTTGATGAAATCAGCCTTGAGCTTATCCATCGCAATAGAACCCTTTGTTGCAAT
This sequence comes from Actinomycetota bacterium, assembly GCA_041179685.1. Classification (GTDB taxonomy): domain Bacteria; phylum Actinomycetota; class Actinomycetes; order Nanopelagicales; family Nanopelagicaceae; genus Planktophila. Next base: position 6,716 of record JBEGSV010000099.1, on the reverse strand, counting down.
TGAAGTGACCTTGAGGCCACGCTTCTTAAAGTTCTTATTGATACGAAGGAAGACGATTGGTGACTCTTCCTCTGGTTCGAAACCTACGAGAAGAACCTGGTCTGCTGAATCAATATCGCTGTAATGAACTGAGAAGTTGCCAGCTACCTTTGCCGCCAAGAAGTCGCCTTCTTCTGCAGATGAGACGCGTGCACGGAAATCAATATCGTTGGTCTTCAACGCAATGCGTGCAAACTTTGCATATCCATATGCATCTTCAGTGGTTACGCGACCGCCGGTAAGAACAGCTGCGCGCTTACCTTTTAGACCTGCTGCAGCAGCAGCAAGCGCCTCTGGCCATGATGCTTCGACGAGAATTCCTTCTGCATTGCGAACCATTGGCTGTGCGAGGCGATCTACTGAGGTTACATATTTAAATGCCCAGCGGCCCTTATCGCAGTTCCACTCTTCGTTAACTGCCGCATCATCTCCGGCAAGGCGGCGAAGTGTTTTGCCGCGACGTACGTCGGTGCGCATATCGCAACCTGATGCACAGTGCTCGCAGGCAGATGGTGTTGAAACCAAATCGAATGGGCGTGCGCGGAAGCGATATGAAGCTCCGGTGAGCGCACCTACTGGACAGATCTGAATAGTGTTGCCAGAGAAGTATGAGTTAAATGGATCGTTCTCATAGATACCAACCTGCTGCAACGCACCACGGTGGTTGAGAGTAATAAATGGATCAGAGGCGATCTGATTTGAGAAGCGAGTACAACGTGCACAGAGAACGCAACGCTCGCGATCAAGCAGGACCTGAGAAGAAATATTGATTGGCTTCTCAAAGGTGCGCTTGTATCCGGTAAGGCGTGACTCTGCATTTCCATTGCTCATCGCCTGGTTCTGCAATGGGCATTCGCCGCCCTTATCGCAGACTGGGCAATCGAGTGGGTGGTTGCCCAAAAGAAGCTCCATCACACCCTTCTGCGCTTTATCAGCAACATCAGATGTGAGCTGTGTCTTCACGATCATATTTGGCTCAACTGGAATTGTGCATGATGCCTGTGGCTTTGGAAATGCTCGGCCATTGATTTCAACATCAACGAGACATTGGCGACATGCACCAACTGGATCAAGAAGAGGGTGATCACAGAAACGCGGAATCTGGATTCCAAGCTTCTCTGCTGCGCGAATAACGAGGGTTCCCTTAGGAACAGTTACCTCGAAGCCATCGATAACAACAGTAATCATCTCTACTGGAGTTACCTCTGTTGCGGAGTTAGCTACCGTTGTCATTTATTTAGCCTCCGCAAAAAGTGTTGACTTTGATGGATCGAATGGACATCCGCCACCAGTGACGTGTGCGATGTATTCGTCGCGGAAATACTTGATAGAAGATGTAATTGGGCTAGTTGCACCATCACCAAGTGCACAGAATGAGCGGCCCATGATGTTGTCACAGAGATCGAGCAGCTTCTGAAGATCTGCCTCGCTGCCCTTACCTTCTTCAAGATCACGCAAGATCTGTACCAACCACCAGGTGCCTTCACGACAAGGTGTGCACTTTCCACATGACTCGTGCTTGTAGAACTCAGTCCAGCGCAGAACTGCACGGACAACACATGTTGTCTCATCAAAGATCTGTAGCGCCTTTGTGCCGAGCATTGAACCCGCTGCGGAAACACCCTCGTAATCAAGTGGAACATCAAGGTGCTCATCGGTGAAGAGCGGTGTTGATGAACCACCAGGTGTCCAGAACTTCAATTTGTGGCCATTGCGAATGCCACCTGCGAGTTCGAGAATCTGGCGAAGTGTGATGCCGAGCGGAGCCTCAAATTGTCCTGGGTTATTTACATGGCCAGAGAGTGAGTAAAGCGTTGCACCCTTTGACTTCTCTGTACCCATTGACTGGTACCACTCTGCGCCGTTTGCAACGATTGCCGGAACAGCTGAGATTGACTCAACATTGTTAACAACTGTTGGACGTGCATAAAGACCAGCGATCGCTGGGAATGGTGGACGAAGTCGTGGCTGACCGCGGAAGCCTTCAAGTGAATCAAGAAGCGCTGTCTCTTCACCACAGATGTAAGCACCTGCACCGATGTGAAGAACGAGATCAATATCGTTTCCGGTTCCGAAGACATTCTTTCCGAGGTAACCAGCCTTATATGCATCAGCAATTGCTTGATTGAGTCGACGAGCAACATGCGTTACTTCGCCACGGATATAGATAAATGCATGCTTTGCACGAATAGCGTATGCAGCGATGATGACGCCTTCAACAAGTACGTGTGGGTTTGCCATCAAAAGTGGCATGTCCTTACATGTTCCTGGCTCTGACTCATCTGCGTTAACAACGAGATAGTGATCCTTGTTATCGCCCTGTGGGATAAAGCCCCACTTCATTCCGGTTGGGAAGCCTGCACCGCCGCGACCGCGAAGTCCTGAATCTTTCACGAGCTGGATGAGGGCGTCTGGATCCATAGCAAGCGCTTTCGCAGCTGCCTGGTATCCACCATTGCGCTTATAACCTTCGATGGTGAAGGAATCTTTTTCATCCCAATGTGCAGAAAGGACGGGAGTGAGGAGAGACATTACTTACCTTCCTTTGCAAGCTTGAGACCGAGCAGCGTTGCTGCACCTGCCTGTACGCCTTCATGTGCAAGGCCATCATCGAGACCTGCGAGAACTGCAGATGCTTCCTTAAAGGTGACGAGACGGCTTGGTCCACGAGTTGGTGCTGGTGGGTTTCCGGCACGTGCGCCATCTACGAGCGCCTTTGCGGATTCGACAGTCTGGTTGTCGTAGAACTCCCAGTTCGCCATTACGACCGGCGCATAATCGCAAGCTGCGTTGCACTCAATATGTTCGATTGAAACTTTTCCATCTTCGGTAACGCCATCATTTTCAAGACCGAGATGCTCTTTCAAAGATTCGAGAATCTGGTCCCCACCCATAATTGCGCACAATGTATTAGTGCAGACACCAATGTGATATTCACCAGTTGGCTTGAACTTGTATTGGGTATAGAAAGTTGCGACTGCAGAGACTTCAGCCGTTTCAATCTCAAGTAGCTGAGAGATTGTTTCAATTCCTTCATTGGTGATGTAGCCAGAGATTGATTGCACGTAGTGAAGGAGTGGCATGATTGCAGAGCGCTTACGTGGATAGCGCGCAACGATGCTATTCATTACATCTACATTTAATTGCGAGTTAACAGTTGTCATTATCGGTCAACGCCTCCCATAACAGGATCGATAGATGCAACGGCGCCGATGATGTCGGCAACCATTCCACCTTCGCTCATTGCAGATGTAGATTGAAGATTATTAAATGATGGCTCACGGAAGTGAACGCGGTAAGGCTTTGTTCCGCCATCAGAGACGATGTGTGCCCCAAGCTCGCCACGTGGCGACTCAACAGCTGCATATGCCTGACCTGCTGGAACGCGGAAGCCCTCTGTTACCAACTTAAAGTGGTGGATCAAGGACTCCATTGATGAGCCCATGATTTCGCGAATGTGGTTGAGTGAGTTTCCAAGTCCATCTGCACCCAGCGCAAGCTGTGCTGGCCATGCAATCTTCTTATCGGCAACCATTACTGGCTGGCCATGAGTTGCATCCAACTTATCAATGGCTTGCTCGATGATGCGAAGTGATTGCTCTAGCTCTGCCATACGAATCAAGAAGCGACCGTAGACATCACATGTATCTGCTGTGATGACATCGAATTCGTAATTCTCATATCCGCAATATGGCTGCATCTTGCGAAGATCCCAAGGAAGACCAGTTGAACGAAGAACTGGACCTGTGATTCCAAGTGTTGTGCAACCAGCGAGATCGAGATATCCGATGCCCTCTGTGCGCTTCATCCAGATGGTGTTACCAACAAGGAGGCGCTCGTTATCTTTAAAGTTCTTTCGAAGTTCCTTGACGAGTTCACGGAGGCGAACTGTCATTCCTTCTGGAAGATCTTGCTGAACTCCACCTGGGCGAACGTAAGCCATATTCATACGAAGACCTGTTATTGCTTCGAAGGTATCGAGCACAGCTTCACGTTCGCGGAATGCGAAGAACATTGGTCCCATTGCGCCGAGCTCGAGTGCTCCAGTACCAAGTGCAACCATGTGAGATGAGATGCGATTGAGCTCCATCATCAATACGCGAATGATTGATGCGCGCTCTGGAATATCGTTTGTGATACCGAGCAACTTCTCGATTGCAAGACAGTAAGCAGTCTCGTTGAAGATTGGAGATAGGTAATCCATACGGGTAGCAAATGTTGTGCCCTGTGTCCAAGAACGGTATTCCATGTTCTTTTCAATACCTGTGTGGAGATAACCGATACCCGGGCGAACTTCAGTAACTGTCTCGCCTTCAAGCTCGAGAACAAGGCGTAATACACCGTGTGTAGATGGGTGCTGTGGACCCATGTTGACGATGATGCGCTCTTCTTTTGCTTCACCAATCTCAGAGACCAATGAATCCCAATCGCCACCGGTTACTGAGTAGACAGTTCCCTCTGTGGTTTCACGGGTTGCTGCATATGGATCGAAAGTTGTCACTTGTATGACCTCCGGTTCTGTGGAGCCGGTGTTGTCGCACCCTTATATTCGACTGCAATTCCGCCGAGTGGATAATCCTTACGTTGTGGATGTCCATCCCAATCATCTGGCATCAAGATGCGTGTCAGACCTGGGTGTCCATCAAAGATGATTCCGAACATGTCGAAAGTTTCACGTTCGTGCCAATTGTTTCCGCCATAGACCTCAACGAGTGAAGGAATATGTGGATCAACTTCTGAAGTGCAGACCTCAAGACGTACGCGCTGATTTTTTGTCATTGAGAGCAATGGGTAGACCGCAACGAGTTCGCAACCAGTGCGCTCTGGATAGTGAATACCTGAAACACCCATGCACATTTCAAAGAGCAACTTGTCGCGAAGGACCTTTGCAACTTCAACAAGGCGTTCTTTCTTAACGTGAAGTGTGAGTTCACCACGATCAACAACTACCTTGGTAATCGCATCTGCAAAATCTGGATATGCGCGCTCAAGATCATCAGCGAGCTGATCAAAGTAGCCACCATATGGTCGCTCTGTAGAACCAGGATTTGCAACAGTGCGAACGAGTCCGCCGTAACCAGATGTATCTCCAGTTCCGCTGACTCCGAACATGCCTTCTTGTGCTTCAGACATTATGCAAGCATCCCTTCATGTGGGAGGTTTCCAAGCTGAATTGTTGGCTTTGCCTTCAAAGCAGCCTCTTCTACTGCTTTTATGACAGCTTCGCGGTTTGGTCCGAGCTTGGTATCGGCAATAACTTCATGCAACTTAATGATCGCATCCATCAATTGTTCTGGACGTGGCGGGCAACCTGGAAGATAAATATCAACTGGAACAACGTGATCGACGCCTTGAACGATGGCGTAGTTGTTAAACATTCCGCCAGAAGATGCACATGCACCCATTGAGATAACCCACTTAGGTGCTGTCATTTGATCGTAAATCTGTCGAAGAACTGGCGCCATCTTCTGTGAAACACGACCGGCAACGATCATGAGATCTGCTTGACGTGGAGATGCGCTAAAGCGCTCCATTCCAAAACGAGAGATGTCATGCTTCGGTGAAGAACCGAGCGCCATCATCTCAATCGCACAACATGCAAGGCCGAATGTTGCTGGCCAGACAGAGCTCTTGCGCATATAGCCAGCAAGACCTTCTACAGTTGAGAGAAGTACTCCGCTAGGTAACTTTTCTTCTAGGCCCATGGGTTAGTCCCATTCCAATCCGCCACGTCGCCAAACGTATGCATATGCAACGAAGACCGTTGCGATAAAGATTCCCATCTCCACGAGACCAAATAATCCGAGCGCATCGAATGAGACAGCCCATGGATAGAGGAAGACAATTTCAATATCGAAGACAATAAATAACATTGCAGTGAGGAAGTACTTCACTGGAAAGCGTCCACCTTCGAGTGCTTGCGGTGATGGCTGGATTCCACACTCGTATGCCTCTTGCTTTGCTCGGTTATATCGGGCTGGACCGGTGACAGCTGCGATCGCGACTGAGAATGCGGCGAAGCCGAAGCCGATAGCAAAGAGAATGATTATTGGCAGGTATGGATTAGCGCTCACGGGGCGTAATTCTAGGTGCAACAGAGAGTAGGAGTTAGCCCAACGGCTTTACCGCCATGTGAACTGCGTCAAAACCTACGGCTTGACCGCCATATGGACGGCGACAATTCCGCCGGTCAGATTCTTGACCTCGACCTGTGACCAGCCAGCGCCTTCGATAATCGCAGCGAGCGCAGCCTGATCCGGCCATGCCTTAATCGACTCTGCAAGGTAGATATATGCCTCAGGGTTCGATGAGGTCTTCTTAGCGATCCAGGGAAGGGCGCTCATCAGATAATTGGTATAAATGGTACGAAACGGACGCCACGTAGGGGCTGAGAACTCGACGATCACGAGGCGACCACCTGGGCGGACCACGCGAAGGGCCTCTGCGAGCGCCTTCTCCGTTGCTTGGGTATTTCGCAGACCAAAGGAGATTGTGTAGAGGTCGAAGGAGTTATCCCCAAAAGGTAGAGCGAGCGCATCGGCCCACTGAAAATTGAGGTAGGGACGTTGGCGACGACCAGCATCGAGCATTCCATGGGAGAAATCAGCCGATACGACCTCAGCACCTGCCTTAGCGAGCGGTTCAGAGCTAGCTCCTGGACCTGCCGCCATATCGAG
>JBEGSV010000098.1:0-3392 GCA_041179685.1 Actinomycetota bacterium | reverse complement strand
CTGCATCTGCGCCACAAGCAATTGCCTTTGCGATATCGCCAGAGCGGCCGACTGCGCCATCTGCAATAACGTGGACATAACGTCCACCAGATTCATCTAAGTATTCGCGACGAGCCGCAGCTACATCTGCAACAGCGGTAGCCATTGGAACTTCGATTCCGGTAACGGTGCGAGTTGTATGTGCCGCTCCCCCGCCAAAACCGACGAGAACTCCAGCGGCGCCAGCGCGCATCAAGTGAAGCGCGCCTGTTGTTGTAGCAACGCCACCAACAATGACTGGAACGTCGAGTTCGTAGATAAACTTCTTAAGGTTGAGTGCTTCACCTTCTGCGCCAACATGCTCTGCTGAAACTGTGGTTCCACGAATGACGAAGATATCGACGCCAGCCTTGATGACAGCATCATGGAGTTCGACGGTGCGCTGTGGCGACAGAGATGCCGCAACCGTGACACCAGCATCGCGAATCTGCTGAATGCGATCACGGATGAGCTCTGGGCGAATTGGTGCCGCATAGATCTCTTGCATGCGCTTTGTTGCATGCTTTTCAGGCATGGATGCGATCTCACCGAGCGGAATTCGTGGATCGTCATACCGTGTCCATAGACCCTCAAGATTAAGAACACCGAGACCGCCGAGCTTTCCGATTGCAATCGCGGTATCAGGTGAGACAACTGAATCCATTGGCGCAGCAAGAAGAGGAAGACCAAACTTATAGGCATCGATCTGCCAAGCCAGACTTACCTCTTCTGGCGTACGGGTACGACGGCTTGGAACGATTGCAATGTCATCAAAAGAGAAGGCTTGGCGTGCGCGCTTGCCTGGTGCGATTTCGATCTCCACTTATGCCTTCTTTCCATAGTTTGGTGCATCAGCAACATCGAGAACATCGTGTGGGTGGCTCTCTTTAAGACCGGCAGATGTGATTTGAATAAGTCGACCTTCACGGCGAAGGGTTTCAATATCAGGAGCGCCGGCATATCCCATTCCGCTGCGAAGTCCGCCAACGAGTTGGTGTACAACGTTTGCGACGGTGCCCTTATAGGCAACCTTTCCTTCAATGCCTTCTGGAACTAGCTTGTCTTCTGAGAGAACGTCATCTTGCATGTAACGATCTTTCGAATATGACTTCTTCTCACCGCGAGATTGCATCGCACCGAGTGAACCCATTCCACGGTAGCCCTTGTACTTGCGGCCATCAATCTCAAAGAGTTCGCCGGGAGATTCTTCACATCCTGCAAGAAGTGAACCGAGCATCACAGTGTGTGCACCAGCGACGATTGCCTTAACAATGTCACCAGAATATTGAAGTCCGCCATCTGCAATCAGAGGAATGCCGGCCTTATTGCATGCCTTAGCCGCTTCCATGATTGCGGTGATCTGTGGAACACCGACACCTGCAACAACTCGAGTTGTGCAGATAGAACCTGGGCCAACACCAACCTTTACTGCATCTGCTCCTGCATTGATGAGAGCTTGGGCACCGGCGCGAGTTGCGATATTTCCGCCAATGATTTCGGTGGTGGGAGAGAATTTCTTGATGCGTGCAATTGAATCAAGAACTGCACGGTGATGGCCATGTGCGGTATCAACTACAACGACATCTACGCCGGCATCGATCAGCGCTTGTGCACGGGCGAATCCATCGTCGCCAACGCCAACAGCTGCACCAGCTAGGCCAACGTTCTTTACAAGTTTGACGTGAGCAACCTGCTCTTCGATCGGAAGATTTCGATGGATGATTCCAACGCCGCCAGCCTTTGCCATCGCAATCGCCATAGCTGATTCGGTAACGGTATCCATCGCTGATGAGACGAGTGGAACAGCGAGCGAGATATTGCGCGTGAGCCAGGTTGAGGTGTTGACCTCTGATGGAACTACCTCTGAGGCATCTGGCAGAAGGAGGACGTCGTCATATGTCAGGCCAAGGAGCGCGACCTTCTCTGAATCGATGGACATGTGAACTCCCCTGTCGCCATTTTATGGGCTCGCCGAGAGGTAATTCTATCGGCTCTTTAGAGGCCGACCGCCCGCTTGATTTCCGCTGAAGCGTTGCCTAAGCCCATGACAAGGGTGGCATCTGAACATGCAGCTGGGTCCCAGCCGGGGCCACCGAGGACGATGCGCGGTGCTGGTCGTACCGCTGGCAAGTTGCGATAGAAATCAGGGTTGGCATTCTGTGGGAATAAGGCCCAGAGGAAGAGCGCAGGCGGGGCAAGGCGCGTAACAGTTGCTGCCACTGCCTCAAAAGGTGTGCGAGCGCCAAGGAAGTGAGTCTTGATATTCATCTCACTGAGTAGAGCTTCCAGGGCGTGTAATGGCAGTGAATGCGCCTCTTCTCCCACAGCCGCAATCACTACTGGGTGGCCATTGACCGGGTTCTCGATTGGCATTGATCTATCGCGCAAAATCTTCTTGAGGAGTTCGGTGAAAGCATGTTCGATCTCAATGCCTTCACCAGATGCCTGCCACGCCTCACCAATTTCAATCAGCGATGGAACGATAATTTCATGCCAGGTAATTTCAACGCCATGTTCATCGAACTCTGAGCGAAGCGCTTCTTCCACAAAATCAACATCAAATGCTTGCAGGGCTTTATTAATTGCAGCGACAACATCTTCGCGCACTTCAAATTCACGAACAATATTTTCTAGCTTGATGGCACCGTTGCTCTTCTTCGCCTTATCGGCGGCATCAGCTGGCGTTACTCCTGCGCTAATAAGGCGGCGCATCATCATCAACTTTGCGAGATCCTCTGGGCAGTACTTGCGATGTTCGCCCGCCTCATGGGTCGATGGGCCAAGGCCATAACGGCGATCCCAGGTCCGAAGGGTCGCCGGTGCTACCCCGAGGCGCCTTGCTACGGCCGCGACCGTTAAGAGCTCTTCCTCGAGATTAGCCATGGCGCAAGGATGGCTCAGAGTGGCCCAACTCACCACTTGAAATTCGGACATTTGGGGCTAAATATCAAATTGAACAACTTTTGGAGCGTTAGCCCCTTGAACAACCTATGAAACGGTTGTACCCTTCAACTCAGTCCACGAGAAGTTCTAATAAGGAGCTTGATATGAATACATTCGCAGAGCGATCAGAGGCCTTACGTCCTATTGCTGACGAGTGGGATTGGCAATATCAAGGCGCTTGCCGAGGAATGGATCCAGAGATGTTCTTCCATCCCGACGGAGAGCGTGGCCCACGTCGTCGTAACCGCGAGAACGCCGCCAAGGCTGTCTGTGCATCATGCCCGGTACTACAGAAGTGTCGCGAACAGGCTCTCGCCGTCGCAGAGCCATATGGAATCTGGGGCGGACTTTCAGAAGATGATCGCGCATCAATCCTATCTCGTCGTGGAGTTGCACGAATCTCAGAGGCTTCATAAATCTAATTCTTAAAC
>JBEGSV010000097.1:0-3506 GCA_041179685.1 Actinomycetota bacterium | reverse complement strand
AGGACTGGGTCGAGCGCGCTGGTGACTTCGTCAAGGAGAAGAACCTTCGGACCCGTTGCGATTGCGCGCAAGATTGCTACACGTTGCTGTTGACCACCGCTCAGTAGATTGGGGTAGGCATCAGCTTTATCGCCTAACCCAAATCGCCTAAGCAGATCAAGCGCCTGGGCTTCAGCATCTTCCTTAGATCTCTTAAGGACAAGTCGCGGCGCGAGGGTGATGTTCTCGAGGACGGTGAGGTGAGGGAAGAGGTTAAACGCCTGAAAGACAGAACCAATCTTTCCTCTCACAGTGTCGAGATTGATTCCGTACTGGCTAATATCGGAGCCTTCTAGAAGAATCTGACCATCGCTGAGTTCCTCCAAGAGATTAATGCAACGCATGAGCGTAGATTTTCCAGATCCGCTGGCGCCAATAATTACTGTGGCAGAACCTTGTCGAAAATCTAGTGATATCTCATCGAGAACTAAATTCTCACCGAAGGATTTTCGTAGGCCGCGTATCTCAAGAAGGTTATTCATTAAAAAGCACCAGAGGCTCTCTGTGCGCGATCTTGTCTGCGTATGAGCCAATCGGTATAACGAGTCAACGGAATAGTTAAGAGAACAAAGAGCGCTCCGGCTACTACATATGGCGTGAAGTTAAATGATTGGGCTGTTTCGATACCCGCGGCTCGGATTGCATCGACTGCGCCTAGAACAGAGATCAGCCCGGAATCCTTCTGCAGAGAGACGAGATCGTTGAGCAATGGGGGAGTCACATTGCGGAAAGCCTGCGGAAGTACAACATGTTGCAGCGTTTGAGGTTGAGATAATCCAAGGGCGCGAGCTGCTTGTCGCTGCGTTGGATTGACTCCTTCGATGCCGGCACGAATAACTTCAGCAACATAGGCGGAGTAAGTGAGAATGAGTGCAACTGTGCCCAGGAAGACGGCTGAGTTTGGAATAAATGGTAAACGTAGGCCAGGAACACCCAGACCTACCAAGAAGAGGACGAGCAACAAAGGCATTCCGCGAAAGATATCGGTGTAGACAGTTGCGATGAGACGCAGCGGGTAGAGAACGGGAGATGTTGTGGTCCTTGCAATCGCAATTGATAAGCCGAAGACGAGAACAAAGAACTCTGCGATGAAGAGAACGCGTAGGTTGAGCAAGATTCCATCAAAAATTCGAGGAAAGGCTTTCTGGGCGTAATGCCAATTGAAAAATGAGTTACGTACCGCCTCGGCGCCTTGTGCATTTGCAACAATGAGTGTGAGCGCGGCACCTACCAATAGAGTGCTGAGAAGCGCGATGGCCGTAGAACGGCGAGAGGCCCGACGCTTCGCCTCTTCGCGCTGCAATTGCAACGCTGAAGGGGTGTAAGACATCGGACCTCTCACCTTGCTAACTATCTACGAACTTTAACTTATTGATTACTTGAGAACTGGAACATCGACACCAGCAGCAAGCCACTGATCTTCGATCTTCGCCAAAGTTCCATTTTCACGGAGCTTATCTACAGCCTTAGAGATATCTGCTGTGAGCCAGCTTCCCTTTGAAAGAACGATGCCGAACTGCTCGCCACCAGCTTCTGCTGGGAACTGGCCAACAATCTTGCCGTTCTCTAGATCAACAGCTGTGATGTAGAAAGCTGTTGGTAGATCGACAACAAGTCCGTCGATCTGGCCATTCGCAAGAGCTTGCTTCGCTACATCGTTTGTATCGAATACAGCAGCTTCCTGTGTTGGCTTGATGACATCTGTGATTGTTGCGTAAGAAGTTGTTCCAACCTGTGCTCCGAGCTTTGCGCCCTGAAGATCAGCAATTGACTTTGCATCTGCGATCTTAGAACCAGCGACTGTGATAATCGCCTGTGTCACGTCGTAGTAACCGGTTGAGAAGTCGATGACCTGTGCACGCTCTTCAGTAATAGAGAACTGGTTGATATCGAAATCGAAGTTGCGGCATCCTGGTGCAACGACGTTACCGAATGGAACGCGTACCCACTCGACCTTATCCTTTGAATATCCAAGTTCTTCGGCGACTGCATATGCGACAGCTGCTTCGTAACCCTTTCCATTTGCAGGATCATTGTTATCAAACCAAGGACCATAGGCAGGCTCGTCAGTTGCAATCGTGAGCACGCCTTCCTTGATCTGTGGGCATGCTGCCGCTTCTTCTGAGCCACATGATGTGAGTGTGAGCGCAACGAGAGCTGCAATTGCTGTTGCTGAGAGCTTCTTATTGATTTTCATTATTTATAGGTTGTACCTTTCACATGCGCTTGCCATAACGACTTGCTATGGCCCGGTCTTCACTCGGGGGCACCCCGCCGCGTTGGGAGGGTTGCCGATCACACTGCCGGTGCATTATGTGATTCTCTTGACCTGAGGCGAACCCTACCAATCGCACCCGATGTGTAGAAATCGCCTACGATACGCAGATGCAATTAGAGCTCAACGGTACAAATATCATCTCTGAATCTGAGCGTGGGGGACGGGCATCATCCCTCTTCTGGCCCTGGTGTGGGGCAAATGTCTCCCTTCTGGCGCTCTCCTATGGCGCCTTTTTCTTGGGATTTGGGATCTCCTTCCTACAAGCCTCAATCGCTGCGCTTTTGGGGACCGTTCTCTCCTTCCTCCTTGTGGGTTTCAGCTCGCTCGCCGGAAAGAAATCCAATGCTCCAACCATGGTTCTCTCACGAGCAATCTTTGGAGTCAAAGGAAATATCGTCCCAGGGTTCCTCTCATACATCATCCTCGTTGGTTGGGAGACCGTCCTGGTCTCGTTGGCAACGCTTGCCACGGGTACTGTCTTTGTTCGCGTCGGAGATGTGGATCGAGATATCGCGATGGTGGCCGGTTTTGCTATCGCCGTATCGTTAACCGTCTTTGGCGGAGTTCTTGGCCATAGCATCATTATGAAATTGCAGAAGTGGCTCACTCTCGTCACGGTTGCAGCAACGCTGCTCTACTTTGCCCTCACTCTTGATGAAGTCAATTGGTCAGCTGTCTTTGATATTGCGCATGGCAAATGGTCTGGATTTATCGGGGCACTGATTTTTGGCGCAACCGGAATCGGACTTGGTTGGGTCAACTCTGCCGCTGATTACTCTCGCTATCTGCCACGATCAACTTCGAGCAAGGCAGTTGTTGGCTGGACAGTTCTCGGCGCATCAATCGTTCCGATTGCGATGGTTATCTACGGTGCGGCACTTTCAGGTAGTAGTGAAGAGCTCTTCGGAGCCATTGCTGGCGATCCAATTGGAGCACTGACAACTTTGCTTCCAACATGGTTTCTTATTCCCTTTGCACTCATCGCAATTCTCGGATTAGTGGGCGGGGCAATCCTTGATCTCTACTCATCGGGCCTCACACTCATTTCAATCGGCCTACCGGTAAAGCGGTACATCGCGGCTGCGATAGATTCATTGATCATGGTCGCTGGCACTATCTATCTTGTGTGGATTGCCGATGATTTCTTCTTCCCATTCCAGGGCTTCCTCATCACAATCGGTGTACCGGT
>JBEGSV010000096.1:0-3045 GCA_041179685.1 Actinomycetota bacterium | reverse complement strand
AAACCTGCAAATGGATTAGCGCCCAGTGGAAAACCTGCCCCTGGATTGATCCCAAGCTCTTTAAATTGTTGCTGGATCTGCTCTTGCATCTGTCGCATCATCGCTTCTAGGTTTTCGCGATTTTCACGATCCGCGCGTTCGGCATCGTCACCATCATCTGGTGTAAATCCAAATGGCGCCATGGCTCAACCTCGACTTCGCTAGTTACGATCTTCTGACCTATCGAGTAGAACACCGATAACCGGCGCTTTCTTCCCGAGGGCACTACTCTATTTCCATGCACCTCATACTCGCGAGCGCAGCCCCGATGGCGGCTTCATCGGCATTTACCGCCCTCATCTGGTGGCTTGTGCCGTTGGCTGGGGTTTTAGGCGCTATTGGCTATGTTCTCTGGGTCTCTCAATTCAAGAGAAAATTCGAAAAGGGCACTGTTCGCTCAGTTAACCAATTCGAGCGTTTTCAGAATTCATTCCGCAACGATGATTCTTCGAAATAGAGATCTTCGCTTTTCGCGACCTCCTATATTTATTCGCTTCTTTCTCCCATTACTTCTGCTCATTGCACTCTTCGCTCCCATGAATTTTGTGCTGGTGACTCCAGGACCTGCGACAGCGCTCTTTCCGAAGGTGCTCACTATCCAAGAGAGCGCTGGTGTAGATACCTATCCAGTAAAGGGACAGCTCAATCTCTTAACGATTTACATCACAAATCCAGAGAGCTATGTCTTTGGAGCAGAGATTCTTGGCTGTTGGGCGTGGGGAGATTGCGTTGCGATGCCACGGTCTGTGATGTATCAAGATGGCGCAACAGATGATGCAGAGGTTGAGACTGGAAAGAAAGAGATGGTGAAGTCGCAGAATGTTGCCTTAGCGGCAGCGAAGGCGGCGATCACACGAAATTTCACTGGCATCAACCTTGATGCAGTGAAAGATTCTTCAGTGAAAGTCTCTTTGAAAAATACCGGTGGACCTAGTGGAGGTTTGATCTTCACACTCGGTCTTGTAGATCTCTTGACTCAAGAAGATCTCCTTCAAGGTCGCAACATTGCTGGAACCGGAACTATTGCAGTTGATGGAGGAGTCGGCCCTATCGGCGGAGTGACCGAGAAGATCATTGGCGCAAAGCGCGCCGGGGCGAGCATCCTCTTTATCTCGACTCAGAATTGCAACGAACTCCCAGCCGAGGTCGAGGGGATTCAGGTCATCGCTATCGAGAAGATAGACCAGGCAATTGAGTACCTCCGGAACCCTATTTCTGGCGAAAAAACCAAGGGAGAGGAGTTAAATTCTGCAGGAATTCGTGGTTGCGCTAGCGTAGGAGCATGAATAGAAATCGCACGCCCCTAGCCATCACAGCAGGAATCCTGGTAGCCCTCGGAGCGCTCTTTACCTCCTTGAGCGGCTTCTATATTGATTGGCTCTGGTTCAAATCAGTCGACTTCACATCCGTCTGGAGCACGATCCTTTCTACAAAGGTTCAACTCTTCCTCATCACTGGACTCATCACCTCGATAGTCATCTCTCTCAATATCTTCCTCGCATACAAGCGCCGTCCTTTCTATGTACCGACATCTATCGAACTCAATGGCGTCGAGCGTATTCGTGCACAGATCGAACCAATTCTTCGCCTTGTCTTCCTTGGTCTCTTCCTCGCAATTACATACTTTGCGGGAACATCAGGAACTCTCTACTGGCGCGAGTGGCTCCTCTTTAAGAACTCCACTTCATTCGGCGTGAAGGATCCACAGTTCAACCTCGATATCTCATTCTTCGCATTCAAGTTGCCGCTCTATCAGGCGATGATTTCTTGGGCTATTTCTGCTCTCGTTCTTGCAGCATTGGCATCAGCATTTGTTCATTACATGTATGGCGGAATCCGCACCGTAGGTCAGGGAGATCGCACAACTGTTGCAGCCCGTGTTCAACTTTCGATCCTGCTCGGCCTCATCGTATTAATGAAGGCAGTTGCATACTGGTTCGATCGCTATGCACTTGCTCTTAAAGAGAACAAATTGATTACCGGTGCAACATATACAGATGTCAATGCAACACTTCCGGCAAAGTCGATCCTCGCCGGAATTGCAGTCATCTGTGCGCTTCTCTTCTTTGCAAATATTGTTCGCCGCTCTTGGCTATTGCCAGCAGCCGGTACAGCGTTGATGGTTGTCTCTTCAGTGCTTATCGCGGGCATCTACCCAGGCGCTATTCAGCAGTTCCAGGTAAAGCCTTCTGAATCATCGAAGGAAGCCCCTTATATTCAGCGAAATATCGATGCTACACGCGCTGCCTACGGACTGACTGATGTGGATGTTCAGGAGTACAACGCGGTGGTTGCACCAAATGCAGGCCAGCTTGCTGGTGATGCAGCGACCATTAGCAATATCCGACTCATGGATCCTGCGGTGCTTTCAGCGACATTCCGCCAGCTCCAGCAGATCAAGCCTTACTACGGATTCACCGAGACTCTCGATATCGATCGCTACACGGTCAATGGAACAACTCGCGATGCAGTTGTTGCAGTCCGCGAACTCAATATCGATGGAAATCCAAGTCGTAACTGGATTAACGATCACCTCGTTTACACCCACGGATTCGGCTTCGTTGCTGCATTTGGAAACACGGTAGATGCAGATGGAAAGCCAAACTTTATTGTTGGTGACCTACCTCCAACGAAGGGCCTTGGCGATTTCGAGCCACGTGTCTACTTTGGTGAGAATTCACCTGAGTACTCCATCATCGGTGGTTCAAAAGATAGCGAGCCGGTCGAGTTCGATTACCCAGACGATAGCTCTGCAAGTGGCCAGAAGAACGTTACCTATACAGGTACTGGTGGAGTCCCTGTCGGCGGCGTTCTCAATAAGCTTCTCTTTGCCATCAAGTATGGAGAACAACGAATTCTTCTCTCCAGCTTGATTAATAAAGATTCAAAGATTCTCTTCGAGCGCAATCCTCGTGATCGCGTAGCAAAGGTTGCTCCATGGCTCACACTCGATGGAGATCCATATCCAGCTGTTGTCGATGGAAAGATCACTTGGATCATCGATGG
>JBEGSV010000095.1:0-2553 GCA_041179685.1 Actinomycetota bacterium | reverse complement strand
CTCGACACTTCTCACACGCTTAGCATTATCAGAATTACTTTCATCAAAGATAAGGTGGTCTCATGAGCGCGCAGATTCTCGATGGCAAGGCACTTGCTGCATCTATCAAGGAGCAACTTGCCACCCGAACCGCTGCTCTTAAGGCGAAGGGAATCACTCCCGGACTTGGCACTGTTCTCGTCGGCGACGATCCCGGTTCTCACTCTTATGTTGGAGGCAAGCACCGTGACTGTCAGGAAATCGGAATTAACTCAATTCGAGTAGATCTTCCGGCAGATGCAACGCAGGCAGATATTCTCGCTGCGATTCGCGACCTCAATAGCGCAAAAGAGTGCACCGGTTACATCGTGCAGTTACCACTTCCACGTGGAATCAATACCCAGGCAATACTTGAGGCGATCGATCCTGCAAAGGATGCTGATGGATTACATCCAATGAACCTTGGTCGTCTCGTCGCCGGTTATGACGCGCCTCTTCCATGCACGCCTCGTGGAATCGTTGAACTCTTAAATCATTACAAGGTGCCACTCAACGGCGCCGAGGTGGTTGTGATTGGTCGCGGCCTCACCGTCGGTCGCCCCTTAGGCCTACTTCTTACCCGCAAACAAGAGAATGCAACTGTCACTCTGACTCATACCGGAACAAAAGATTTGGCAGCGCATACTCGACGTGCAGATATCGTCGTAGCTGCAATCGGTCAGGCACATTTCCTCAAAGCCGAGATGATCAAACCAGGCGCTGCCGTTCTTGATGTTGGCATCTCACGAACCGATCAAGGTTTACTCGGAGATATCGATCCCGGTGTAAGTGAAGTCGCATCGTGGATTGCGCCAATGCCAGGAGGTGTTGGTCCGATGACTCGCGCAATGCTGGTAACTAATGTGGTGGATGCATGCGAGCGATAACAAAGCTTCAACTCCGTGCAGCTACGCTCTCAATTCTTACGGGAATTCTTGCGGGGGTCTTCGGCGCAGTGCGCACTGGCTCGATCTTGGTCGCACTCGGAACCGGAATCGTTGCCCTGGCTCAATGGGGGAGAACTTCAGGGCGTCGCCGGATAATTGAGTGCTATTTCCCGCTCGCACTCGCCAGCGCCCTCTTCGCCCTGGCTCTCGCCCTACCAAAAGGGTTGTAGAGTTATCTCGACGTCAAGATAATCCAAGATAGGACGCAACATGGCAAAGAAAGTCACCGTTGTTGGTGCAGGTTTCTACGGTTCAACCACAGCTCTTCGTTTAGCCGAATACAACATCTTCGATGAGGTTGTCCTCACAGATATTCTCGAAGGTAAGTCAGAAGGTCTCGCACTCGATATGAACCAATCGCGTTCAATCGAAGGTTTCGAGACAAAGCTCACCGGCGCAACAACAACTGCGGATGGAGCTGGCTACGAGAAGACAGCTAATTCTGATGTCGTCGTAATTACTGCAGGACTTCCACGTAAGCCAGGCATGAGCCGCATGGATCTCATCGGCGTCAACGCCGGAATCGTTCGCGGTGTTGCAGAAAATATTGCAAAGCACTCACCTAATGCAGTCATCATCGTGGTCTCAAACCCACTCGATGAGATGACAGCGCTTGCTCAGATTGCAACTAACTTTCCAAAGAATCGCGTGATGGGTCAGGCAGGAATGCTCGACACTGCGCGCTTCACAAACTTTGTAGCCGAAAAGCTCGGCGTACCAGTGGCTTCAGTAAAGACGCTGACACTCGGTTCACATGGCGACACCATGGTTCCAGTCCCAAGCCGTTGCACAGTCAACGGAACTCCGTTGTCAGAGAAATTGTCACAGGCTGAGATCGATGAACTCGTAGATCGCACACGTAATGGTGGTGCCGAGGTCGTTGCACTTCTCAAGACAGGTTCTGCCTACTACGCACCATCTGCAGCTGCAGCTCGCATGGCAAAGGCTGTTATCGAAGATTCAGGTGAGGTAATGCCTGTATGTGCATGGGTTGATGGCGAGTACGGAATCTCTGGCGTCTACCTCGGTGTGGAAGCTGAGATCGGAAAGGCTGGCGTCCGCAAGGTTGTTGAAAGCAAGCTCACTGACTCTGAGATTGCATCCCTTAAGGAAGCTGCTGAGGCTGTTCGCGCTAAGCAAGCTGACGTCCAGACACTATAAGACTTTAAATCACGGCTAATCGGGAGAAAATAATGTCAAAGATCAAAGTAGAAGGAACAGTTGTAGAGCTTGATGGCGATGAGATGACTCGCATCATGTGGCAGTTCATCAAAGATAAGTTGATCCTGCCTTACCTCGACGTCAATCTCGAGTACTACGACCTCGGTATGGAGCATCGCGATGCAACAGATGACCAGGTCACTATCGATGCAGCGAAAGCTATCCAGAAGCACGGCGTTGGTATCAAGTGCGCAACAATTACTCCTGATGAAGCCCGCGTTGAAGAGTTTGGCCTCAAGAAGATGTGGAAGTCTCCTAATGGAACAATCCGCAACATCCTCGGTGGCGTAATCTTCCGTGAACCAATCATCATCTCAAACGTTCCACGTTTGGTTCCACACTGGACTCAGCCAATCGTTATCGGTCG
>JBEGSV010000094.1:0-6279 GCA_041179685.1 Actinomycetota bacterium | reverse complement strand
GCCTTACCCGCATGGAGAATAACCGCGACTCTGCTTCGGGCGCGCATGGTCAAGACCATCGCGATGAAGTAGACAGACTGATCGCAGCCTGGAAGCGTGAGCGACCAGATGCCGACCTCTCCCCACTGGCAATTCTTAGTCGAATTACCCGCATCTCTCGCCACCTAGATTTGGCTCGTAGAGATGCATTTGCTGAACTCGACACCTGGGGCTTTGATGTTCTCGCCGCGCTACGGCGAGCAGGTGCTCCACATACATTGTCACCAAGTCAGTTGATGCAAGAGACGATGGTGACTAGCGGAACAATGACAAATCGTTTAGATCGTCTGGAAGAGCTCAAGTTAATCAATCGCCAACCAGATCCCAATGATGGTCGCGGCTCTCTAGTTTCGCTTACCCCACTTGGAATGAAGAAGGTTGATGAGGCGCTCGATCAATTGATCAAGAATGAACGTGCATTCTTAACGGATTTAAGTAAAAGCGAGCAGGCAGAGCTAGCAGATTTGTTGAGTCGTCTCGCAGCTAATTTTGATATTGAAAGTGAATAAAACTTTTAAAGTTAGATAACGCGTGCGCCATGGACAGGGCCGGTTGCACGAGCAACGCTTCCCACAACACCACTTGCCGTCAAAGCCACTGCAAGATCGAGTCCCGCTTCTTCATCTGCCACTAAGAATGCAACGGTAGGGCCTGAGCCTGAAACAATCGCACCTAAAGCTCCGTAGTCGCGACCTACCTCAAGAACAAGTTCGAGTGCTGGGCGAAGTGAACAAGCCGGACGCTGCAGATCATTTGTTAGCGCGCTACCTACAAGCTCTGGATTTCCTGAAAGCAATGCCTGCATAAGTGCATCACTGACCTTAGGGTCGGCAACTTGAAGTTCAGCTCGCATTCGATCGCACTCTGCGTACACCGCTGGCGTTGAAAGTCCAACTGTTGAAAGCGCAAATACCCAGTGATAGGTGCCGCGTGAGAGAGCAGGTGTGAGCTGATCTCCACGTCCAGTGCCCACTGCAGTGCCGCCGGCAATCATGAAGGGAACATCGCTTCCGAGTTGGCTACCGAGTTCTAATAGCTCTTCACGAGTCGCCTCTAACTTGTAGAGGGCATCCATCGCAACGAGAGTTGCTGCTGCATCTGCTGATCCCCCAGCCATACCGCCGGCAACAGGAATCGACTTCTTTACCTCGATATGAACATCGACATCGAGATCAAACTTCTCTCCAATCAGATGTGCAGCTTTTACAGCAAGATTTGTTGCATCTTCAGGAACGCCATGAGTTTGTTCGCCAGTGATTGAAATAGTGACACCGCTGCCGGGATGTGACTTTGTAACAGTTACATCGTCAAAGATAGAGACCGCTTGAAAGACAGAGACAAGGTTGTGATAACCATTTGCCTCACGAGGTCCAACTGAGAGCTGCAAGTTGACCTTTGCAGGTACTCGAACGGTGACAGAGTTGAGAGGCACGCTACGAGCCTATCTCTTTCAACTTTAATTCGTGCTCTGCGATCGCAACGAAGGCAGATATATCAAGAGCTTCACCGCGCAAGGTCGGATCAATACCTGCACCACTTAAGACAGTCTCAGCTGGAGCAGAGCCGCCGTAGCGAGATGAGAGCGCTGAGCGCAACATCTTCCGGCGTTGAGCAAAAGCTAAATCGATAATGGCAAAGGTGCGAAGTCGAAGCGCCTCATCCCCGGGTGTTGCGCGACGGGTAAATGCAACGAGCTTTGATTCAACATTTGGAACTGGCCAGAAGATTTGGCGAGAGACAACTCCTGCGCCCGTAACATCGGCCCACCAAGCAGCTTTTACGCTAGGTACGCCGTACTCCTTAGTTGAAGGTTGAGCTGCTAAACGGTCGGCAACCTCTGCCTGCACCATGACAACTCCAGTGCGAAGCGTTGGAAAACGTTCGAGCATATGCAAGAAGACGGGAACAGAGACGTTATATGGCAAGTTAGCAATCAATACTGTGGGGTCTATCGGCAAAGAATCAATCTGCAGCGCATCTTTATTGATAACAGTCAGCTTCTCAGGATTATCAGAATGCTTCGCAGCGGTGATTGGAAGTTGTTCTGCCAATCGCTTATCGATCTCAATTACAACAACTGCTTTCGCCTCCTGCATCATCGCCAATGTGAGCGATCCCAGGCCAGGACCAATCTCTAGCGCAACATCATCTGGCTGCACCCCAGCGGTACGTACAATCTTGAGACAGGTGTTGCCGTCATGAACGAAGTTCTGTCCGAGAGATTTTGAAGGCTTAAGGTCGAGAGCGGCAGCTAGCTCGCGAATCTCAGATGCGCCAAGGAGGCTCATGCAAAAGATCCAAAGACGCGCTCGGTGTTCTTCGAGAGCGCATCACAGAGCTCTGCTAAATCTTCGCCGCGCTCTGCCGCCATCGCACGAACTATCGTCGGAATCTGAGCTGGGGTGTTCTGCATACCGCGATGTGGGGTCGGTGCTAAGAATGGTGAATCTGTCTCGACGAGAAGCTGGCTATGTGGAACAAGCTTCACCGCTTCGCGAAGAGCCGGTGCATTCTTAAATGTCATCGTGCCGGCGAAAGAGAGGATATATCCGCGTTCGATACAGGTTTTAGCCATCTCAACGTCACCTGAGAAGCAGTGAAATACTGTCTTCTCAGGGGCTCCAACCTCGAGGAGAACCGAGAGAACATCCTCATGCGAGTCGCGATCATGAATCACGAGCGCCTTATTAGTCCGCTTTGCTAATTCAATGTGCCATTTAAATGATTCTTGCTGCACGCCGCGAAGTTCAGGTGGAGTTCGGAAATAATCTAAACCAGTCTCACCAATAGCGCGAACTCGAGGCATATGTGCAAGCTCTTCAATGATTGCAAGGTCGGCATCTAAATCAGCGACAACCGGGGCTTCATTTGGATGAAGTGCAACCGCAGCTAGAACACGACCAGGGTAAAGGTCTGCAAGTGCAGCGCACCACTGTGATTGTTCCGCTGAATATCCCACTTGCACAATGCGATCGACGCCAACAGATTTTGCTTCATCTAAAACTCTGCGGACCGATTCTGAATCCGGCGCATCATTGGTGACAATTTCGATATGTGCATGTGCATCAGCTACCGGAACCGGAAGCGGATCTGGCAGTGGTGCAAATTCACGATCGATGTCGCGGTTGTGGCGATCAGCCATAAAGAATTATTCCTTCACCTCAAGGCGTGGGAATAAGACGGGAGTCTTTGTGACTGTCGCGCCTGGTGGCAGCTGTCCCCACCGTGAAGCTTCATCAATTTTCTGTTCGCCGATTTCTCCCAGTGTTGCCTTTGCACCAAGAGATTCCCAAAGGATCTCGGTCGTTGCGGGCATTACTGGGTGGAGTAAGACAGCAAGTGCTCGAAGTGATTCAGCGGTGTTATAGAGAACATCTTCGAGGGTCTTTTGATTTGATGGATCTTTAGCGAGAATCCATGGCTCTTTGATAGTGACGAAGCCATTTACCTGCTTACAGAAATCCATAATTGCAGTGATGCCGCCTTGGAAATCAAGCGCCTGCATAGCTGCATCTGCTGTTGCAACTGTCCTCTTCAAAGCAGCTGACAATTCACTATCTTCAGCAACTGCTGGAAGGACTCCGCCACAGTACTTTTCAACCATCGCTGCCAGGCGTGATGCGAGGTTTCCAAAGTCATTTGCTAGCTCTGATGTGTAACGAGCGCTCATATCTTCCCAAGAGAAGGACCCGTCGCTACCGAATGGAATCGCACGCAGGAAGTAATAACGGAAAGCATCAACCCCAAAGTGGTCGGTGATATCTGCTGGTGCGATACCGGTGAGCTTGGACTTAGACATCTTCTCGCCGCCGACTAGTAACCAACCGTGAGCGAAGACCTTCTTGGGAACTTGCAGACCTGCCGCCATCAACATTGCCGGCCAGATAACTGCATGGAATCGCAAGATATCTTTTCCGACGAGGTGGACATCAGCTGGCCATGTTTGAGCAAACTTCTTGCCACCTTCAGATGAAGGCTCATCTGTGAGGCCCACAGCTGTTGCGTAGTTAAGTAGAGCATCAAACCAGACGTAGACCACTTGATCGGTATCCCACGGGACAGGGACTCCCCAATCGAATGTTGAACGAGAGATTGAAAGATCGCGAACGCCACCTTCTAAAAATGAAACTACTTCATTTCTAGCTGACTCTGGTTGGCATGCCTCAGGGTTGTTCTTGTAATGATCTAAGAGCGGCTGGGTGAATTCAGAGAGCTTGAAGAACCAGTTAGTCTCTTTTACATTCTCAACTGGCTTGCTATGAATAGGGCAGAGATTTCCATCGAGGAGATCGCCAGGTAGTTTAAATTCTTCGCAGCCGACACAGTAAGGGCCTTCAAAGTCGCCTTGGTAGATGAAGCCCTTATCTTTCAGAGAAGTAAGAAACTTCTGTACTCGATCCATATGTCGAGCTTCTGTTGTGCGAATGAAATCATCGTTTGCGATATTGAGCGCCTGCCAATTTGGCTTCCATGCCTCTTCAACTAATTTATCTGCCCAAGCCTGAGGTGCAACACCATTTGCCTCAGCGGTACGCATGACTTTCTGTCCGTGCTCATCTGTGCCGGTGAGGAACCAGACCGCCTCACCACGTTGGCGATGCCAACGAGTAAGAACATCGCCTGCAACAGTTGTGTAGGCGTGGCCAATGTGAGGCGCATCGTTGACGTAGTAGATCGGAGTCGTCAGATAGAAAGACTTCATTGGCCAATCTTAATTGGCTTCTAGATTATTTTTTACCTTGGCTTGAGCCTCAACTACCGCCGCATAGACCAACTTCTTCGGTAAATCGAGCTCCTTCGCCACGGTAGAAATGGCCTCTTTGCGATCCATACCGGCACCCTCATATTCGCGAACTTTCGCCACCATTTCAGTGTTGGTCAGCTCTTGAGTTCCGATTTCGACACCAGCGAATACGAGAGTGATCTCACCAAGTACTTCATGGCTATCTGCCCAAGAAACTAGCTCATCGAGCGTTCCACGGATTGTCTCTTCGTAAGTTTTAGTCATCTCACGACAGATTGCTCCGTGGCGATCGCCGCCGAGAATAGAAGCAGCATCTGAGAGCGATTCCAGTAAACGATGTGGCGCCTCAAAGACGACCATGGTGCGTTCTTCGAACCGTAGGGATTCATAGAAAGAGATACGTGCACCCGATGTACGCGGTGCAAAACCTTCAAAGGTGAAGCGATCAGTCGGAAGTCCACTGAGTGCAATTGCCATTGTTGGCGCACTTGGCCCAGGAATTACATGAACCTCAATGTTTTCGGAGATCGCATCTCGCATCAATCTAAATCCAGGATCGCTGATTGTTGGCATTCCGGCATCCGAAACTACAACCACATTCTTTCCATTGCGAAGGGCGATCAGTAATTCTTGAGTTCGATCTGTCTCATTGCCTTCAAAGAAGGAGAGAACTTTTGCCGTAAAAGTTGCGCTGATATCTGAGGCGAGGCGATGGAAGCGCCTCGAATCTTCAGCTGCAATGATTTCTGCGTTCTCAATAGCGGCCTTTAAGCGTGGACTCGCATCGAGCGGATTTCCAAGAGGAGTCGCTGCAAGGGTGAGTGCCATATGAGTATCTTCCCATATTCTTAACTCATGGTTGCAGCTATCGCCCCACTATTGATCGCTCTCTCTTCATTTATCCTGCGACTCTTTAACCTCGCATCAATCAAGACACCAATTTTTGACGAGGTCTACTACGTCGATGGCGCGCGAGACTATTTAAAGTATGGAGTCGAAGTCACTGGCGCAGATTCTGAATTTATCGTCCATCCCCCTGTCGGAAAATGGATGATTGCAGCTGGCATCAAAATCTTTGGCGACAACCCTCTTGGCTGGAGATTTATAACGGCGCTTGTGGGCTCTTTGATGATTCTCATCATCGCGCTTATTGCACATCGTCTCTTCTATTCACCAATTCTGACAGCGTTGGCGGCAGGGCTTATGGCAGTTGATGGCCTTGCTCTAGTGCACTCTCGCACGGCGCTACTTGATAACTTCCTCGCATTCTTTATTCTCTGCGCCACATACTTCTTTATTGCACGTAGATACTGGTGGTGTGGTCTCTTCTTAGGTTTGGCCTTAGCCACAAAGTGGAGCGCGCTCTATTTCATCGTCATCTTTGGAGCAATCGCGCTCTATCGCGCCTTCGCTCATCACACCGGTCGCGAATTAATTCGGCCTTCACTCTCACGAATCGCATCATTTGGAATTCTTCCTCTCGCCGTTTACATCAC
>JBEGSV010000093.1:0-5318 GCA_041179685.1 Actinomycetota bacterium | reverse complement strand
CGCTCTCTATGGGCGCCAATGATGCAATTCTTATTACCGATCCCGCGCTCGCAGGCAGCGATGCCTTGGCGACATCAAAGGTATTAGCTCAAGCAATTACAGCTGGTGGTTATGACCTCGTAATTTGTGGAACCGAATCTACCGATGCTCGTATGAGCGTTGTACCAGCGATGCTCAGCGCTCGCTTAGGTTGGGCACAGCTCACCTTTGCTTCAGAGGTAAGCGTTGATCCCGCAGCATCTAAGGTTTCAATTACTCGCACAACAGAAGCTGGCGTCGATCAAATCTCTGCACAGCTTCCAGCAGTTATTAGCGTAGTCGAGAAGATTAACGAGCCACGTTACCCATCATTTAAGGGAATCATGGCTGCGAAGAAGAAGACAATCGAATCTAAGGATCTTGCAGCGATTGGAATTACAGCTGGTGGTTATGACCTCGTTATTTGTGGAACCGAATCTACCGATGCTCGTATGAGCGTTGTACCAGCGATGCTCAGCGCTCGCTTAGGTTGGGCACAGCTCACTTTTGCTTCAGAGGTAAACGTTGATCCCGCAGCATCTAAGGTTTCAATTACTCGCACAACAGAAGCGGGCGTCGATCAAATCTCTGCACAGCTTCCAGCAGTTATTAGCGTAGTCGAGAAAATTAACGAGCCACGTTACCCATCATTTAAAGGAATCATGGCTGCGAAGAAGAAGACAATCGAATTTAAGGATCTTGCAGCGATTGGAATCACAGCTGAAAGCAGTTGGTCAGAGGTAAAGGATGCAACACCACGTCCACCACGTGCAGCTGGCGCAAAGGTCACAGACGACAATGGCAGTGGTGCAGAAGCACTTGTTAATTTCCTAGCAGAGAAGAAGTTGATATGAGCACAGTATTAATTCTCGCCGATTTCTCAGGAGATAAGGCATCTAAGACAACTGCAGAGCTTGCAACAGCAGGTTCACGTATCGGTGAGGTAACAGCAGTTGTTCTCGCCGCACCTGGCGCAGGTTCTGCACTCGCTGCAACAGTAAATCAAGGCCCAATTGCCAAGGTGGTTGTTGTCGAGTCAGCCGACTTCGCATCTCACGGAGTCGCAGCAGCGGCAGATGCTCTAGCTCAGATTGCTAAGGCGCAATCACCTGCAGCGCTTCTCATTGCATCACATGCATTTGGAAAGGAAGTTGCCGCTCGCGTAGCCGTTGCTCTCGAATCTGGAATCATCACAGATGCAGTCGATGTTGATGCAAGCGCAACGGCAACACAGCTTGTCTTCGGAGGATCTACAACAGTTCTCTCAGTGGTCAGCCATGGCACACCGGTGATTACAGTTCGACCTAATTCAATCTCCGCAGATTTCACTTCATCAACTCCTGCGATTTCAACAGAGTCAATCACAGTTGCTGATGTTGCAAAGAAGGCAACAATCTCTTCATCACAACCTCCGGTTAAGGGTGGACGCCCAGAACTAACAGAGGCAAATATCGTTGTCTCTGGCGGTCGTGGCACCGATGGAAACTTTGCAGCGGTAGAAGCATTTGCAGATTCTCTCGGAGCAGCGGTTGGTGCATCACGTGCTGCAACTGATGCCGGTTGGTATCCGCATTCACATCAGGTTGGCCAGACCGGAAAGAGCGTCAGCCCAGCTCTCTATGTTGCTTGCGGCATCTCTGGTGCCATCCAGCACCGTGCAGGTATGCAGACCTCAAAGACAATCGTTGTTGTTAACAAGGACCCAGAGGCTCCACTCTTTGAAATTGCAGATTTCGGCGTTGTCGGCGACCTTTTTGCCGTTCTTCCAGCTGCAACTGAAGGCGTAAAGGCGAAGAAGGCTTAACCCTCTCCTTCAAACTAGACTGCTCCCCGTGAGCATCTATCTCGATCATGCGGCAACTACGCCGATGAACCCTGCCGCAATTGAGGCGATGTCGAGCGCTCTGGCAATTATCGGCAACCCATCGTCGCTCCATGCCGATGGACGAGCCGTCCGAAAGTATGTCGAGGATGCGCGAGACCTCTTGGCGAAGAATATTGGCTGTGCACCGAGTGAAATCATCTTTACCGGCTCTGGTACCGAGGCAAATAACATCGCTATCAAAGGTATCTATTGGAAGCGCAATCTCGATGGCAAGCGCCCGATCATTATTACCAGCTCAATCGAGCACCAAGCAGTTCTCGAACCTGCGCTCTGGTTAGCAGAGCATGAAGGCGCAGAGCGCATCACTATTCCGACAACAGAAGATGGCGTAATCAGCCTCGACGCGCTGCAGCTCTTAGTTGCACAACATGGAGATTCGATTGCTCTCATCTCTGTGATGCATAGCAATAACGAGACCGGTGTAATCCAACCAATTGGCGATGTCGTAGAAATTGCTGGTGATATTCCCGTCCATTGCGATGCAATTCAATCGTGGGGCAAAGTTCCTTTCTCCTTTAAAGATCTCGGCCTCTTTGCAGCATCACTGAGCGGACATAAAGTTGGCGGCCCGATTGGAATCGGCGTCCTGGTTCTTCAACGCGGCATTGATATTCCCGCACTAATTCATGGCGGCGGCCAAGAGCGCGAAATCCGCAGCGGAACAGTTAATGCGCCATCAATCGTGGCGCTGGCATCTGCAATCTCAAAGAGCGCCTACTCCACTCATGATGTCGCAGCACTTCGCCATTCATTCGAGCGCGGCATCGGACATGTGATTCCAGATGCAGTAATCAATGGCGCAGCAGCAGATCGTCTCCCAGGTATCTCAAGTGTCACTATCCCCGGGGCGCTCAACGAAACCCTCCTTCTCTTATTAGATGGCGAGCAGATCTCTTGTTCAACCGGCGCAGCATGCACCGCGGGCGTTCATCGACCAAGCCATGTACTTGAAGCGATGGGTATCGATGAAGATTCTGTAATGTCAACGCTGCGATTCTCTTTTGGTGCAACATCTACCCAAGACGATGTCGATGCGGTAATTGCGGCGCTTCCTGCAGTCGTCGAGCGAGCAAGGAGTGCGCGATGAAGCTGATTGCTGCAATGTCTGGGGGAGTAGATTCAGCGGTAGCTGCTGCTCGCGCTGTCGAAGAAGGCCATGATGTGATTGGCGTTCACCTTGCCCTGTCATCAAATCCACAGAAATATCGCAGCGGCGCACGAGGCTGTTGCACCATTGAAGATTCACATGATGCTCGCCGTGCGGCCGATGTCATTGGAATCCCTTTCTATATCTGGGATATGGCAGAAGAGTTTCATGAAAATGTCGTTGAAAACTTTATGTCCGAGTACAAGGCGGGGCGCACACCTAACCCATGCCTTCGTTGCAATGAGAAGATTAAATTCGCGGCAGTTCTAGATCGCGCTAAGAAGATGGGCTTTGATGGTGTGATTACCGGTCACTATGCCCGTACTCGCGAGAGCTCAGAGGGCAAGACTCTCCATCGCGCTATCGATCCATTGAAAGATCAATCGTATGTGTTGGCAGTTCTCAATCGCGAACAAATTGGCGGTGCCATATTTCCGCTGGGAGATACCGAGAAAGTTGATATTCGAATTGAGGCAGAGCGCCGTGGATTGGCAGTGGCGCAGAAGCCAGATAGCCATGACATCTGCTTTGTTCCATCCGGTGACAACGCAGGATGGTTACGCGATCGAATGGGCAGTGAAGATGGTCCAATTGTCGATCAAGATGGCAAGCAGCTTGGCACACATAAGGGCGCTTACACATACACAATTGGTCAGCGCAAAGGTTTAGGTCTCACTGTTCCCACAGCAGATGGATCACCGCGATTTGTTCTCAAAATCGAACCAGTCTCAAACACAGTAGTCGTCGGCCCAAGAGAAGATCTTGCTGTGACTTCAATGCGCGGTGAACGCGCCATCATTTGCGGTCCTGAAATTACCCCAGGTTCGCACCGCGGTTTTGTTCAGGTACGAGCACACGGAGCAGCGCTTCCTGCTACTTACTCATATAACGATGGATATCTCAGCGCTCAATTAGATGAACCTTTACTTGGTTTAGCTACTGGTCAAGCGATGGTTATCTACGATGAAGATCGAGTGGTGGCATCAGCAACGATTTGTGAGACGGCATGAGCAACTCAGAGAAGAATCAAGCGCGCCATCGCATCACAGAGCTCACGCAAGAGATTCGTGATCATCAATTTAAATACTATGTCTTAGATGCTCCCACGATTTCAGATGCCCAGTTCGATAAGTTACTTAAAGAGCTAGGCACACTTGAGGCCGCTCACCCCGAGCTGCTCGAACCAGATTCACCATCACTCGGTGTCGGAGGGGGATTTGCCACAACCTTCGACCAACATGATCACATCGAGAAGATGATGAGCCTTGATAACGTCTTTGATGAAGATGAGCTCAACACCTGGTTTGATCGCGTTGAGAAAGAATCACCAACACCTCAATATTTATGCGAACTCAAAGTTGATGGCCTCGCTATCAATCTTCTCTTTGAAAATGGCCAGCTTGTTCGCGCACTCACACGCGGCAATGGGGTTACCGGAGAAGATGTCACTCTCAATGTGAAGACGATCAAGGTTTTGCCCCATGCGCTCACTGGTAAGAAGGTTCCAGCTCAGATTGAAGTGCGTGGAGAAGTCTTCTTTCCAGTGGCAGCCTTCAACCAACTCAATGAAGAGCTGGAAGAGGCCGGAAAGGCGCTCTTTGCCAATCCACGAAATTCAGCGGCAGGTTCGCTCCGCCAGAAAGATCCACGCGTTACTGCATCTCGCCCCTTAAGTGTTGTTGTTCACGGAGTTGGTGCAAATGACGGATTAGCGTTTAAGAACCAATCAGATGCATATACAGAGCTTAAGAAATTAGGACTTCCAACCTCAGATCGCTTTAAAGTCTGTGGGACACGAGCAGAAGTCTTTGAATTTATCCGTTATTACAATGAGCATCGCCATGATGTTGAGCATGAGATAGATGGCGTGGTGATCAAAGTTGACTCGATCTCCGAACAACGCAAACTTGGCTTCACCTCACGTGCACCAAAGTGGGCGATTGCCTATAAGTATCCGCCAGAAGAGGTAACAACCAAGTTACTTGATATCAAGGTCAGCGTCGGTCGCACCGGTCGCGTCACTCCTTTTGCATTTATGGAGCCAGTCAAAGTCGCAGGTTCAACCGTTACCAATGCAACTTTGCATAACCAAGAAGAGATCGAGCGTAAAGGTGTTTTGATTGGCGATACCGTCATCATTCGTAAGGCTGGCGATGTAATCCCTGAGGTACTCGGTCCCGTTCTTGATAAGCGCACTGGCAAAGAGAAGAAGTTTGTAATGCCAACTCACTGCCCTGAATGTGGCTCTGAACTGAAAGCAATTACTGA
>JBEGSV010000092.1:0-3772 GCA_041179685.1 Actinomycetota bacterium | reverse complement strand
TTCGACTTCGCTGTTCAATTCACTAACTTCCGTTAATTGATGGTGCAACGTAGCGAGAAATCGCTCGGCTTAATCTTTGGGCTAAGCGCCTACTTGCTTTGGGGGCTCTTTCCGCTTTACTGGCCACTTCTTAAACCAGCTAGCGCCTACGAAATTGTTGCCCACCGTGCAATCTGGACTTTAATCTTCTGCCTCGTTGTATTGGCATTCCATAAGAAGTTACGCCAGACAATCTCACAGTTACGTAAACCCAAGATTTTCTTTGGTTTACTCGCAACCTCTGCTCTCATCTCTGTTAATTGGATTGTCTATATCTGGGCGACTAATTCTGGACATGTAGTGGAGGCATCCCTGGGTTACTACATCAACCCGCTCGTCATCATCGCCTTCGGTGTTCTCTTGCTGAAAGAGAAGATGCGAATCGGCCAGTGGGTGGCAGTAGGTATTGCAACCCTCGGTGTTGCGATTCTGACAATTGATTATGGACGACTCCCCTGGATCGCACTTGCTCTAGCAATTTCCTGGGGCAGCTACGGAGTCATCAAGAAAGTCCTTGATTTAGGGGCACTTGAGGGGCTGACTATCGAGACGATGCTCAGCTTTATCCCTTATCTCGTCTTTCTATTAATCCTGGAAAATAATGGAACAGGTCAGTTTGGCCACGACCTTGGGCTCTCTTTGCTGCTTTTAAGTGCCGGTGCAATAACTGCTATTCCTTTACTGCTCTTTAATGGCTCTACAACTCGACTCCCCTACACTGTCATTGGCTTACTTCAATACATCACACCAACGATTCAATTCTCAATCGGAGTATGGATTCGACATGAAGAGATGCCGACCGCTCGCTGGGCTGGCTTTGCAATTATTTGGTGCGCACTGATTGCGCTGGCAATTGATCTAGTGAGATCAAGCCGTGCGGTCGATAATCGCATCGCATAGGGCATAGAGCGCACCGGTCACATCATTGACAGGAAGCGGCCCTAGGGCTTTGCGAGCATCTTGTGCATATTGAAGCGTCTGTTGACGTGAAAGCTCGAGAGCCGGATGTGCGCGAAGCGTCTTAATCACATCTTGCACAGTGGCTTCATCCTTAATCGGAGCCTTCAAAAGGCTGATTAAATCGGCATCTTCAGGGCGATTCATTGCAATCACATTGAGAGTCACCAAAGTTGGCACACCCTCGCGAAGGTCCGTGCCCGGTGTCTTTCCAGACTCAAAGGATTCAGATGCGATATCAATAACATCATCAACGAGTTGGAATGCAACGCCAATCTTCTCTCCGAATATTGTCAGCGTCTCTTTGATTTCATCCGGTGCGCCAGAGACCATTGCGCCAAAGCGTGCAGATGCTGAAATTAATGAGCCTGTCTTGTCAGCAACAACTCCAAGGTAATGCTCGAGTGGATCTTCTCCAGCCTTAGGTCCTTGGGTCTCCATAATTTGACCAATAACGAGACGTTCAAAGGTATGCGCTTGAAGGCGGACAGCCTCTGGTCCAATATCTGCAAGGAGAAGTGAGACCTTCGCGAAGAGATAATCGCCGGTAAGAATTGCGACGGTATTGCCCCAACGATTGTTGGCGCTCTCTACGCCGCGGCGAAGTGGCGCTTCATCCATGACATCGTCGTGATAAAGAGTTGCTACATGGGTAAGTTCACAGACAGCAGCTGACTCGATAATGCCCTTGCGATTCTTATCGCCATACTGTGATGCCAAGAGGGTCAATAACGGGCGTAGCCGCTTGCCTCCCGCGGATAGAAGGTGGCGTGAGGTTTCCTCCACCAGCGGATACTTACCTTGGATATGGCTCAGGAGAAGGGCCTCTACCGTTGCCATACCAACTGCAAGCTCTGCCTCAAGGGCGGGAGCCATGCCAGGTATGCCTAAACCGGCAGGAGGTGTGGTGGCCATTAGCGAAGGAAGATAGCTGTTGTCTGAATGAAGTTGATGACTGGTGCTGGGAAGATTCCGAGCACCAGTGTGACAACTGCAGAGAGAGTGATTGTGATGGTGGTGAGACCTGATGGGATAACAACGCTTGTGCCATCTTCCACTGGATCCTTAAAGAACATCAATACGATCACGCGGATATAGAAGAAGGCCGCGATTGCAGATGAGAGAACACCGGCAATCAACGTTGCCAAGCTTCCTGATTGATACGCGGCAGAGAAGATTGAGAACTTACCGATGAAGCCTGAGGTGAGTGGGATTCCAGCAAAGGCAAGTAAGAAGAAGGCAAATGTTCCAGCAACCAGTGGAGAACGCTTACCGAGACCGCTCCAGCGGTTGAGATCTGTTACTTCACCAGCTGAGTCGCGAATCAAAGTGACGATCGCAAAACCGCCGACTGTGGCGACGCCGTAAGCGAGAAGGTAGAAGATCGTTGCATCGAGACCTTCTTTGCTCAAGGCAATTACACCGGCGAGCAAGAATCCTGCATGTGCAATCGATGAGTAAGCGAGCATTCGCTTCACATCTTTCTGAGCGATTGCTACAAGAGAGCCGAAGAGCATTGTCACAATTGCAATAACTATCAGGCTTGGACGCCACTGCCATTCAGCATTTGCGAATGCAACGTAGAAGATACGAAGGATTGCACCGAATGCAGCAACCTTTGTAGCCGCTGCCATAAATGCTGTGATTGCAGTAGGTGAGCCCTGGTAGACATCTGGAGACCAAGCATGGAATGGAAATGCGCCGACCTTAAAGAGGAGGCCTACAGAGACAAATGCAATACCGATGAGCAAGAAGACATCGTTTCCTGCTCCACCTGTCACAGCTGCCTGAATTCCAGCAAAGGTCAGTGATGATGAATATCCATAGAGGAATGCGGCGCCGAAGAGGAAGAATGCAGATGAGAACGCTCCGAGAAGGAAGTACTTCAGCGCAGCTTCTTGCGATGCCATACGGCGGTAACGTGAGAGACCGGCCATCAAATAGAGCGGCAATGAAAGTACTTCTAGCGCTACAAAGAGAGTAATTAAATCGGTGGCAACTGGAAAGAGCATCATTCCGGCTACTGCAAAGAGAGTAAGTGGGAAGACCTCAGTTGTGCGCACACGAGCCTGATGAGCTTCGCGCTCTTCCCGAGATCCAGGAACAGCTGCCGCAGCTGATGTGAAGTTATCTTGATCGGCAATCAAGAAGATTGAGATCAAAGCAATGATCAGGACAGTACCTTGAAGCAGGACTCCAGCACCATCAAAGGTCAAAGTCGCCATGGCAGGTGTGACTGATCCTTCATTGCGAACTCGAACCAGCTGCGCAAACGCCATCACAATGGCGGTGACAGATACGAAGAGCTGAGCCGATGCGCGCACGCTGCTACGTGCAAATGCCTCGATAAGGACTCCGACGATTGCGCCACCCAACACGATGAGCATCGGTGCGAGGAGTGCATATTCGAGCACGGGAGATGTAAATGTCATTTACTTACCTGCTATCTCTGTCGGAGCTGGATCGGTAAATCCTGCAGTTTCAAGAACATGAGCTGCTGCTGGATTAATAATGTTGAGGAGCGGTGATGGATAGAAACCAAATGCAACTATCACAGCGACAACTGGTGCAATCGCAATCTTCTCTCGAAGGTTGAGATCAGGAAGATTCTCGTTGCCAGGGGTGGTTGGACCATGCAAGGCGCGCTGAACTGGAATCAAGATATACAAAGCTGCAAGAACGATTCCGAAGGTCGCAAGGATCGCCGCTACTGGATAGCGGGTATATGTGCCGACAAGTACCAAGAATTCAGAGACGAAGCTCGAAAGTCCAGGAA
>JBEGSV010000091.1:0-8399 GCA_041179685.1 Actinomycetota bacterium | reverse complement strand
ACACTCATCAATCCAACTGGCCGTTTCGTTGTTGGTGGACCAATGGGCGATGCCGGTCTTACTGGTCGCAAGATCATCGTAGATACCTATGGAGGAATGGCGCGCCATGGTGGAGGCGCATTCTCTGGTAAAGATCCCTCAAAGGTAGATCGATCAGCTGCCTATGCAATGCGTTGGGTGGCAAAGAATGTGGTCGCCGCCGGTCTTGCCCGACGTTGCGAAGTTCAGGTTGCATATGCAATCGGCAAGGCGCAGCCAGTAGGCGTATTCGTTGAAACTTTCGGCACCGAAACTGTTGCCATTTCGAAGATTCAAGAGGCAGTGACCGCTGTCTTTGATCTTCGTCCGGCTGCGATTATTCGTGACCTTAACCTCTTACGTCCGATCTATTCTCAGACCGCTTCATATGGCCACTTCGGTCGTGAGCTACCTGATTTCACATGGGAGAAGACCGACCGCGTTGCAGCTCTTCAAGCTGCAGTGAAGTAATCGCCTCTTTCGTATCGATATCGTTAACCTATTCTGATGGCGCAGGGGAAGCTCACTCTCAAGCAGGAGCGTGCCCCAAAGACGGTCTCGCCACCGATTGGTGAATTGACTGTTGCACAGGTGTGGGTTGATGCCTCGGTTTATCACCTTGACACACCATTTTCGTACTTGATTCCAGGCAACCTTGCACATCAGGTCAAGATCGGATCCCTTATCCAGGTTCCATTTCATGGTCGCGAAGTCACGGCATTGGTGATTGAGATTATTGCGCCTGATTCTCTATCTGGACTTAAGAATATTTCAAAGGTTATCGGGGGAGTTCCACTTCTTACCCCAGAGATAATCGCACTCATTAGCGCGGCGGCGCTTCGCTATGCGGCCCACCCCTTTGATCTCATTAGATCCGCGGTTCCTGATCGCGCAGTTGCCGTTGAGAAGGCGCTTGCATCTCTTGAAGATTGCTGCGCGCAAACTTCCGGCTCATCAACCCGTGAATACTTTCAGCTTCCACCATTTAAGGATAGAAGTCAGTTAATGGCTATGAAGATAGAAGAACGTTCTCGAAAGGGTGGCGTTCTGACGGTTTTACCTGATACATCCGAGATCTCACGCCTTTCGCACGAGCTCAATCTCCTGGGTGTTTCACATGTTGTTATTGATTCGAGCCTGCCAAAATCGGAGCTATATTCAAACTTTCTCAAGGCAAGGCTAGGCGCAATTTCTGTGGTGATTGGAACCCGTTCTTCGATATTCACTCCTGTTTCACAACTTCAAACCATTATGATCTACAACGAAGGTTCAGAGAATTTCTTTGAGAAACGAGCGCCAGGCTGGAATGTAAGAGATATATCTTTCTTGCGCGCTCGTATTCAGAGCTTTGATTTGATTCTTGTTGGTTACAGTCCGAGCAGCGAAGTTTCTCGTCTCATCGATGAGAAGTGGATAGATTACAAGCGCTCTCGCGGAAAAGTGAGAGTCGGTACATATGCAGCTGACTTTGGAGAGCTTCTTCCCTCTCGAGCCCTTGCTCCAATCAAGAAAGCGTTAAATATAGGGCCGGTTCTCTTTGTCGCCCCTTTGAAGGGGTACGCACAAGCTATTCGCTGTGCAAAATGCCGTACCCTCTCAAGGTGTACCTGTGGTGGAGCACATGAACAGCTCTCACCTTCAGCACCAATAACCTGCAATCACTGTCTTACCAAGATTGCGGAGTGGCGTTGCGCATGGTGCCATTCTGAGCGGATGTCGATTCAATCTCGCGGTGCAGATCGCCATCAACACGAGTTAGGGCTCCTCTTTCCTGGGGTGAAATCAGTTATTGCAACATCAGAGCATCCCATCAATTCGGTTGTCGAATCAGGAATCGTTGTTGCCACGGCTGGAATGGCTCCAGTAACAACGACAGGATATTCCGCTGTTGTCTTCCTTGAAGGTAATCGCTTCCTCAACCAGCCAGATATGCGTGCTAACGAGCGCGTAAGAGAGATGTTCTTCTCTCATGCGGCCTTAGCAAGTACGGATGGTTTGGTGATCTTTATTCAAGACGAGGGTCACTCGATTACAACCGCAATTGCCACTTGGAATCCTTCTATGGCCATTCACCGCGAATTAGAGGAGCGAAAATCGCTCCAGCTTCCACCATATGTTCGAGTGGCCAAATTAACAATGGAGCAGGCCGAAGTCACTCGCTTACATAACGCTTTGCTCGTCGCCAAAGATGAAGGACGGATTCCGAAGACGGCGAAGATTCTTGGACCGATATCTTCAGGGGAGAAGGCTTCTCTCATTCTCACCGTTGATATCACAGAGGGAGAAGATCTCATCAGGACTATCCATGAATTTATGCGTAGACGAAGTGTGTCAAAGAAGGTTTTGCCCTCGCTACGAATTGACCCGTATTCACTCTCTCATTAGATAGACTTGCGATATGTCAATCAAAGAAATTCGCCACTTTGGGGATCCTGTTTTGGTCACACCGGCCACTCCAGTTATCGACTTTGATAAAGAGCTACGCGGACTGGTCAAAGACCTCACTGAGACGATGCTCGATGCTCCAGGCGCTGGATTGGCGGCGCCCCAGATCGGAGTTCCACTGCGAGTCTTTGTCTGGGATGTCGATGGCGCACTTGGTCACTTGATTAACCCTTCTCTCGATTTGAGTCAAGAGATTCAGGAGGGCGATGAGGGTTGCCTTAGCTTCCCTGATCTTGTTTATCCAACGCCTCGAGCGTTTCGCGCGGTCGCTAAAGGATTTAACATGCATGGCGATCCGATTGTTGTTGAAGGCACAGAACTTCTGGCGCGTGCACTTCAACATGAGACAGACCATCTCGATGGTGTCTTATTTATCGATCGCCTCTCGCCAGAAGATCGCAAAGCAGCTATGAAAGAAATTCGTGAGTCGGAGTGGTTTGGTATGGCAAGCGATCTTGGTCTTAGTCCGCAAGTGAAGGTCTCGCCACATAACCCGATGAATATTCCCTCTGGACGTGGCGCTTAGTGCGCGTTGCGGTAGCTGCATCGCCGGAGGTGGCGATACCTACGCTAATTGCGTTGGTAAACAGTCCACACGTTCTTGTTCGCGTCATTTCTCAACCGGATCGACCAGCTGGTCGCGGAAAGGTGATGACGGCGACTCCAGTCTCTCAGTGGGCGATTGCAAATAAGGTCGAACTATTAAGACCTGAATCAACGGCAGATATCGCCGATGCGGTACGCGATCTTGATTGCGTAATCACAATTGGGTATGGAGTTCTCTTACCCGAATCTATCCTTGAGATTCCTCGATACGGATTTCTCAATCTCCACTTCTCCCTCCTGCCTCGATGGAGAGGTGCCGCACCGGTACAACGCGCCATAGAAGCGCAAGACTCGGTTACAGGCGTCACTGTCTTTCAACTTGATGCAGGTATGGATACAGGTCCGATCTATACGGTGCACCGTTTTGCGCTCGACTCAGATATCACCAGCGATGAGCTGTTGGTCGAGTTGGGCGAAGTCGGAGTCGGTGCAGTCTTAGAGAGCCTCGATAAGATTTCACGAGGTGAGCGCCCCGTCCCACAGAGCAGCGAGGGAGCGACCCGTGCTTTCAAGCTATCACGTGAGGAGGCCCGCATAGATTGGAGCCTCGATGCCGAAACTGTCAGCGCCAAGATTCGCGCCTTCACCTCCAACCCTGGCGCATGGACACAATTTCGGGGTTCTGTAATAAAGATTTCCGCTCCGGTATTAAGCACCTTTTCGCTCGAACCAGGAGAGATTGCACTTCGAGACCGAAAGGTATTCATCGGTACGGGTACTTCTGCGCTAGAGATTGGGACGATTACCAGCGCTGGTAAAGGCTCTATCGCCGCTTCATCGTGGGCAAATGGTGCGCGTCTTCTCGAAGGTGAGCGTTGTGAGTAATTTTCCGCCGAAGAAATTTACCAAGCCGCGGCCCGATGCAGCCCGTCTTCTAGCCTTTGACATCATCTCTGAAGTAAACCGCCGTAATGGTTATTCAAACCTTCTCCTTCCACAGGCGCTGAGTGCTTCGACAATGGATGAACGCGATCGTGGCTTCACCACCGAACTCGTCTATGGAACCCTGCGCATGCAAGGGCTATATGACTTCATCTTCTCTCAGATCAGTGATCGCGCCTGGAACCAAGTTGATGACGACATCGTTGACTTGGCGAGAATGGGAGCTCATCAGATATTTTCGATGCGCACACCAATCCATGCGGCTGTATCTGCGACTGTAGATGTTGCCCGCAAGCAGTTGGGGGAGTCGAAGGGAAGTTTTATCAATGCCCTGATGCGTAAGGCCAGCTCCAAAGAGTTAGATCAATGGCTTGAGCCCGTAAAATCTATGAAGGATGAAGTCGAGCGATTGGCCATTGAGTATTCACATCCAGAGTGGATCGTCTCTGCCTATCTTGATCTCCTTAAAGATATAAATCTGGTTGAGGCAGAGCTACTCTCGAATAACACACCTGCTCAACCAACGCTCGTATCGTGGCCCGGTGCATCAACCCAAGAAGAACTTGTTCAACTAGGCGCAGTTGCCACCGATTACTCACCATACGGTGCTCGTTACAACGGCGCTCCCGGGTCTCTCGAGCTCATTCGCCATCGTAAAGCCGGCGTACAAGATGAAGGATCACAGCTTGTTGCAGATATCTTTGCAACGATTACTTCACGCGCTGAAAGCACTCTCGATCTCTGTGCCGGGCCTGGCGGTAAAGCGGCTCTACTCTCACATATCTGCGAAGTATCGGGGCGCGATTTTGTGGCAAACGAAATCTCTGAACCCCGCGCAAAATTAGTCAAGAATGTCATCGGTAAATTTGGAGTAATCACAGGAGATGGCCGAAAGATCGCAGAGCATGGTCGAACCTTCGATGCGATTCTTGCCGATGTTCCTTGTACCGGCTTGGGTGCTCTTCGTAGGCGACCTGAAGTTCGTTGGCGAAGAACGGTGAAGGACCTAGCACCTCTGCTCCATTTGCAGATAGAGCTCAGCGATGCCGCAATCTCGGTACTCAATCCCGCAGGATTCTTTGGTTACGCAACGTGTTCACCACACTTTGCTGAAACTACCGGACAGGTTCGCCAAATCTTGAAGAGGCATCCCGAACTCACGCTCGTTGATATCACTGGATATCTCCCCGCTAATCTCGAGGGCGCGGTTCGTGAAGGAGCCCTCTCACTCTGGGGACATCGCCATCACTGTGATTCGATGTTCCTAGCAGTCTTCCAGAAGGCGAACTACTCTTAATCCATGGCGCGAGATATTCGGATTACCCCGAGCATTCTTAATGCAGATCGAGAGAATCTATCTACTGAGATTGCTCGAATCGCAGATGTTTCGGATTTTATACATCTCGATATCATGGACAATATCTTCGTCCCAAACTTCACCTTCGACTTCGATGGCGCAGCAGCCATAATCAAATCTTCACCGGTACCTATCGATTCCCACCTCATGGTCGCCGATGTTGACGAGATCGCAATCTCATATGCTGAAGCAGGTAGCGCGAGCGTCACGATCCATGTTGAGGCCTGTCGCGATATTCGAGGCACAACAAAGGGGATACGACGTGCCGGCGCCCGAGCGGCTATCGCACTTAAGCCAGGTACTGATATCGAGGGCTATCTCGATTACCTCAACGATATTGATATGTTCTTGATCATGACGGTAGAGCCAGGTTTTGGCGGACAGAGCTTTATCGATGGGATGCTGCCAAAGATTGAGAAGACTAGAAAGATCATTGGTGACCGTCCAATCTGGCTTCAAGTTGATGGCGGTATCTCTGCAAGTACCATCGAACGCGCCGCATCAGCGGGTGCAGATACCTTTGTTGCGGGAAGCGCGGTCTTTAACGCTTCAGATCCGGCGGAGATGGTCACGCTCCTACGAAAGCTCGCACTCGATACAGATTCAACTCAGCAGTAAGAAGCAGTAAGTGCGGCACCACCCTCATTAATGGGCGAGAGATATCTTCCATCGCTCTAGTAGAATCTCGGCATGAAATCATTTGATTCGCTCTGGGAAGAACTCGCCGAGAAGATGGTGACCCGCCCAGAAGGATCGGGCACCGTTGCTGCCGTTGATTCAGGAGTTCACTCAATAGGCAAGAAGATCCTGGAGGAAGCCGGTGAAGTCTGGCTTGCTGCCGAGCATGAATCTGATGAGGCTCTTGCAGAGGAGATCAGTCAATTGATCTACCATCTTCAGACGCTCATGCTTGCACGTGGTTTGAAGCCAGAAGATATCTACCGTTACCTATAAGAGAGTTGACTATGTTAAGAATCGCCGTGCCCAACAAGGGATCGCTAGCTGACTCATCTATCGCTATCTTGAAAGAGGCGGGATATCGTCAGCGTACTGATTCACGCGACCTAGTACTCACAGATAACAGCAATGGTGTTGAGTTCTATTATCTTCGTCCACGCGATATCGCCATCTATGTTGGCTCTGGTGAGCTCGAAGCAGGAATAACTGGTCGTGATCTCCTGATTGACTCTGGCGCAACTGCTGATGAGGTTCTTCCACTCGACTTTGGCGGCTCTACCTTTCGCTTCGCAGGACCTACAGGCGCTAATCTTTCGCTCGATTCAATTCAGGGAAAGCGCGTGGCAACTGCCTATCCAGGTTTAGTCGAGAGCTATTTAAGGCCTCGCGGGATCTTAGCCTCAGTTGTGAGACTAGATGGCGCAGTCGAATCATCTATTCGCCTCGGCGTCGCAGATCTCATCGCGGATGTGGTCAGCACTGGAAATACGCTGAAGCAGGCAGGTCTTCAAGTCTTCGGTGATCCAATTCTGACTTCAGAGGCGATCCTCATCAAGCGGGCAGGGGCATCGGTACCAGCAGGCTTAGATATTCTGATTAGACGTCTGCAAGGAGTTGTAACCGCTCGCCAATATGTTTTGCTTGATTACGACATACCTAAGAGTGAGGTAGATAAGGCCTGCGCCATTACACCTGGACTGGAATCGCCGACTATCTCGCCACTACAGAAGCAAGATTGGGTAGCAGTTCGGGCGATGGTTCTTCGCAGTGAGACAAACCGCTTGATGGATGAGCTCTGGGCACTTGGTGCGCGCGGCATCTTGGTTACTGATATCCACGCCTGCCGTCTCTAATTACTTACGTGTAGCGCCAGCTTCTTCGACCTCTTCAC
Source organism: Actinomycetota bacterium (assembly GCA_041179685.1). Lineage (GTDB taxonomy): Bacteria > Actinomycetota > Actinomycetes > Nanopelagicales > Nanopelagicaceae > Planktophila. The sequence goes on along the minus strand of JBEGSV010000091.1, from coordinate 1,242 downwards.
GAGTGATGCCAAGGAGATAGAGGACAGAATCTAGATATGGGGCGCTTAACGAACTATCTGCAGCAGCTTTGACTGCAGGTTTTGCATTGAATGCGATACCTAACCCGGCAGCAGCGATCATATCGAGATCGTTGGCACCATCGCCGATTGCAATCGTCTGTTCGATTGATACGCCCTCCAACGCTGCAAAATCACGTAGCGCCGAAGCTTTAGCAGCTCGATCGATGACATCTCCGAGAATGTCACCGGTAAGCAGGCCATCAATAATTTCTAGCGTGTTTGCTCGATAGTGGAGAATCTCAAGATCACGCAAGATTGGCTCTATCACAGCAGTAAAACCACCTGATACAACTGCAACGCTATGGCCAAGCTTCTTGAGCGTTGCAACGAGGGTTCGAGCACCCGGGGTCAAAAGAATTTCGGCGCGGACTTCATCGATAACAGACTCAGGCAGCCCTTTAAGTAGCGCTACTCGAGCGCGAAGGCTTGCTTCGAAATCTAACTCGCCGCGCATCGCGCTATCGGTAATCTCTCGAATCTCATCCTCTTTGCCGGCGCGTTTGCCGAGAAGCTCGATTACCTCCTGCTGAATCAAAGTTGAATCAACATCCATCACCACCAATTTCTTGGCCCATCGCATCAAACCGCCAGGGGAGACAGCAATATCGACGGAATGGGAATTAGCTACCGTTGCCAGAGAAGGACGAATGCAATTCTGATCTACTTCAGAGACGACAAATTCAATAGCTGTCACTGGATAACTTGCGGTTCTGTGGATGCGCTCGATATTTCCACCATGTTCGGCAATTTCAGAGGCTATTGCGCTAATCGCCGAAGGTTGGAGTGGATTACCCAGCGCAACTACATGCATCAACCCGGTCTTTGCAGCAATCGTCGAACCTGCCTGGCTCTGGAAAGAGGTTGCGATATCAACCCCTAACCGCTCTGCACATGCAATGAGGTCTTCATCAATAGCTTCGCGATGGTCTGGATTGAGAGCTATGAGGACAGTCAAGATAACGCGATCGCGGGCAACGACCTGCTCGATATCGAGGACAGTAATGGCGAAGGGGGAGAGAGTCTCAAAGAGAGCCTGTGTGATTCCGGGGGTATCGACTCCAGAGAGAAGGATTAACCCTGTAAATTGGCTCTTTTCATCGCTCATGGGGGTTAGGTTAGTACGAATCACTCGGAGTAAAGCTCATATCTGCCGATGATTTCACTATGAAAGATATATCGTGC
>JBEGSV010000090.1:0-6888 GCA_041179685.1 Actinomycetota bacterium | reverse complement strand
TCAGAGTTTCGGCGCCTTAGGCGAAATCCTCGGGATTGATCTGATCGAGGAATTCGCGGAATGCCTCGAGCTCCTCTTCGCTCTGACCCTCTTGACCGGCTGGAATCTGGATCCCTGAACGCTCTAGGAGCTCCTGGCTTACGAGAATATTGCTCTTGGTGCGCAGAGCGATCGCTATCGCATCCGATGGACGTGCCGAAATCGGCGCTAGTGCACCCTCTGGGCCTCGGACCATCAACTCTGCGTAGAAGATTCCATCGACCATATCGGTGATGTGAACAGCTGTCAGAGATGCATCGAGCGCATCGAGCATATGGACAATCAGATCGTGCGTGAGTGGACGTTGCGGACGGAGATCTTGTTGAGCAAATGCAATGGCAGTTGCCTCCACTGACCCAACCCAGATCGGCAGGAAGGTAGTACCTTCCATCTCTTTGAGAAGAACGATCGGTTGATTTGAAGGCATCTCGATGCGAACACCAACCACCTCAACCAGAGTAAACATTAGCGAGGGCGGTTGAGACCGCTGCGAACGAGCGATGCATGGAGACGAACAGAGAGCGCTGCAATCTCTCGCTGAACTTCCTCGGCACGAGCCTTCGCCTCTGTTGATTTCTGGCGCGTAAAGGGAGTGATTACCTGCTCGATCAAACCAATCTCGCGATCAGCAGCTGTTTTAAATGAACGCAAGTGGCGGGCTTCAATTCCAAATGCAGCCATCTCGGCAACTGCCTTTGCAACAGAGAGCGCATCTCCATCGTAATGACGACCGCGGAGCGTGATCAGTCCAAAAGATTCTAGTTCGACCAGCTGTGCATCTGCGAGGCCAGAGGCGTTGATGAGCTCTTCACGAGAGAGGCGCATCTCGGACTGCTCGCCAAAGGTCGATGGCGCAATTTCGCCATCGACAGTTGCGAGGCCAAGGGTTGGTCGAGGAACTGCTGTTCCTTGTGGGGTTGGAACTAAACCACGGTCAAGAGCATCGAGGTTATCTTTGATGACCTTAAGTGGAAGATATTGATCTCGCTGTGCAAGGAGTACATAGCGGAGACGATCAAGATCGTTGCTTGTAAATTTGCGATAGCCAGATGGGGTTCGCTGTGGCTCGATGAGACCTTCAGATTCGAGGAAGCGAATCTTCGAAATGGTGATATCAGGAAAATCACCGCGGAGCTTTGTTAGGACTTCACCGATACTTAAATATGCACGTGCTGGAACGCTCACTTACTTCTCCCCTGATGTTGTTCTGCTACTAATAAAGAGCATATGGAATTTTCCGATTTGAATCTCATCGCCGGTGATAAGGCGGTGTGAAGTTGCCTGCTGATTGTTGATGTATGAACCATTGAGGCTGCCAGAATCTGCGAAGATAAAATCAGCTCCCTCTCGCTTGATCGTGGCATGGCCTCTGGAGACGGTTACGTCATCGAGAAAGATCTCGCTCGACGGAGATCGACCGATAGCGGCGCCCTCAGCTGTTATCAAGAATCTTGCTCCGCGAGAAGGGCCACGGTGGATAAAGACCATCGCATTCTCTCCGTTGCCATCCATCACCTCTTGAAGAACTTGCTGCTCTTCGGCAGAGGATTCTGCGATGAGTTTTTCGATCAGCGCAACCGGGGAAGAATCTGCAACAGATCGAACTCCGAGGTGGAGGGTTGTGGTCACTTCATGCGATGGAACTGGCTTAGCCATGAAAACCCCCTCTACTTCAACTTGAGGCTGACAGTAGAGAGTTGTTAAGAATTTATCAAGCCGGCAAGTCAGCCGGTGATTTCTCCATACTGAGCGGCGCTGAGCAGGGCTGCCGGCTCTCCGCTGACTGAAATTTCTGCCAACCAGCCAGCACCGTAGGGATCAGAGTTGACAAGTTCAGGCGCACCATTGAGCGCATCGTTGATTGCTACAACTGTGCCAGTGACAGGAGAGAAGATTTCAGAGACAGATTTTGTCGACTCGACCTCTCCGCAAACTTTATCTGCAACTACAGAATCGCCTACCTTCGGCATCTGTACATAGACGATATCTCCGAGCGCGCCTTGGGCGAAGTCGGTGATGCCCATTCGAATAGTTCCTGCTGTTGCAGTTGGCGCAACCCACTCATGTTCTTTTGTGTATTGGAGTTCTGCAGGAATATGTGACATCTCGCCCTCTTCTTATCCTTCTAGTTAATCTCAATAATGCGATCGGATGGCCGCACTCTAATACTTTTCATAGCACTGCGGAAATATGAAACACCTGTTGCCAGATAGAGAGCGATTCCCCAGATTGCAAAGGCCCAACCAAAGATAAATGCAAGAGAACCCGCTAGCGATGTATTGAGCGCAAGGAGTAAGAGCGGGAAGGCATAGAGAAGATTGAAGGTCGCAGCTTTACCGAGGTAAGTGACTTTCAGTGGCGGAAGACCTCTTCGTGTCAGTGCGATTGTGACTAAGCCCAGAATTAAGTCTCGACCTAAGAGTAAGAGAATCACCCAGAGCGGAAGGGCCTCACGGAGATAGAGGACGATGAGGGTTGCGAGGATGTAGATGCGATCTATCGCTGGATCGGCCAACTCTCCAAAACGCGAGGTTTGGTTCCAGAGACGTGCCAGCTTGCCATCGAGATAATCAGTAAGACCGCCTATCGCCAAGACCAAAATCGCCCAGCCATCGGCCTTCTGGTCGAGTGCGAGCCATATAAATAGAGGCACACCCAAACCACGGAGAGCGGTGAGCGCATTGGGGATGGTCAGGTACTGCCTCACTCCTTGTCGCGCTCCTTGACCCGGATCGCAACCTGGACCGGAGTTCCCGGGAAGCCAAACTCCTCGCGAAGGCGGCGTTCAATAAATCGACGATACGAAGCCTCAATCCAACCTGACGAGAAAACGACGAACTTCGGAGGTGCAATTCCAGCCTGAGTTGCGTAGTACACCTTCGGCTGCTTTCCGCCACGAACTGGCGGTGGAGTTGCACCGATGAGAGCGCCAAGGAATGAGTTGAGCTTTGAGGTCGGAACGCGCTTCTCCCAAGAAGAGAGCGCGGTACGAAGTGCCGGTGCCAGACGATCGCGGTGCCAACCGGTCTTGGCGGCGACATTGACTCGCTGAACCCACTCGATATGGCCAAGGTGGCGATCGAGCTCTTTCTCAAGTTGCTCACGGCGATCTTCATCGACGAGATCCCACTTGTTGAGCACTAAGACCATCGCCTTACCTGAATCTTCAACCATGGAGATGATTCGAAGATCTTGCTCAGAGATTGGAACAGATGCATCGAGGACAAGTGCGACACATTCGGAACGTTCGAGCGCCGTCTGGGTTCGAAGCGTTGCATAGTAATCGGTACCACTTGCCTGATTGGCTCGCTTCTTGATTCCTGCAGTGTCAACGAAGCGCCAGACCTGGCCACCAATTTCAATTAATGAGTCGACCGGATCACGTGTTGTGCCTGCAACATCATCAACGATAGAACGATTTTCTCCCGCGAGTGCGTTAAGCAAACTTGATTTACCAACATTTGGGCGACCAATTAAAGAAATGCGACGGTAACCATCTTGTGTTTGCGCTCTGCCAACCTCGGGAAGCGATGACACAATCGCATCGAGTAAATCGCCTGAACCGCGACCATGAAGCCCGGATACAAAGTGCGGCTCCCCTAACCCCAAGTTCCAAAGCGCATGTGCATCGGATTCATCATTATCGCCATCAACTTTATTTGCAACGAGAATTGTTGGTTTCTTTGCCTTGCGAAGTTCCTGAACCATAACATCGTCTTCATCGAGCGCACCAACCTGTGCATCAACTACGAAAGCTAGGATGTCGGCCTCTTCCATCGCAAGTTCTGCCCCAGCTGAAATCGCAACAGATATTCCGTCGGGACGCGATTCCCATCCTCCGGTATCCATCACGATAAATCGACGTCCGCCCCATTCGCATTCGTACTGAACGCGATCGCGTGTGACACCAGGTGTGTCTTCAACGATTGCTTCACGACGACCGATGAAGCGGTTAATAAGAGTGGATTTACCAACGTTAGGACGTCCAAGAATCGCAACGATAGGCAATCCAAGAAGTGATCTCTCTACAAGGAGTTCCCATACACGCTCTATCGTTTCGTTGAGATCGAGCTCGGTGCTATCGATATGAACAGCATCAGATGCCATCGCTAGAGGGCTTGATTTACGGGACGAATCGAGCTCATCACGTGAAGTCAAAGATTGTGCAACAACTTCTGTTGCGATATTTGAATCATTCAATTCATTTTCTCGTCGATGAGTGCGCGCATCGATATCTGCGGTGAGATAAACCTTGAGGGCGGCATCCGGACATACAACTGTTCCGATATCGCGACCTTCAACAACTATTCCGCGCTCTGCCTTTTCGATAATTGAACGCTGAAGTAGTAACAGTTCGGCGCGAATCTCTGGATCGGCTGCAATGATAGAAACTTTATTTGTGACATTGAGGGTGCGAATATCCTCAGAGACATCGCGCTCCCCTAAAAATATTTGTGGCTTCTTAGGATCAGCGATAAATGAAATGCGATTTACCTTGAGGGCAGGGAGAATATCTTTTGCATCATCGCTCTTAATCTCAATTGCAAGGAGAGCAACGGCGCGATAAAGCGCACCGGTATCTAGATAATTCCAACCAGCACGAACTGCAATACCTTTTGAGGTACTCGACTTTCCTGCGCCGCTTGGGCCATCAAGTGCAACAACAATCATGTTAACAACCCAAACCTTCCATTAGTAAAGCCGATAAATAAAATCATTACTTATTATCGCGCATATCACGCGCGGAGTTCGCCATTAGCGCGGTGAATGAGCTTTCCATCCTCTTTCTAGCAAATGGTGATACAACTTATCTGCATCAGATTGCGATAGAGCCAAGGTAATCAAACCTGTGTATTGCTCTGGTGAATGTTCGATTGAAAGATCTTCGACGTTCACTTGTGCAGCTGCACATTCATCAAAGAGCGCTGCAAGTTGTCCTGGTTTATCTTCAATTACAACGGGAAGGAATGTGTAATTACGAGCAACTCCTCCATGCTTACCAGGGATCATCGATCTTCCGCGATTTCCATCTTTGATGAAACCTTCAACGAATGTGGGATCTGAGATCGATTGACGTAGCTCTTGTAGCCCCTCAATTACTCGATCCAATAGCGGTTCGAGCGCCCCCTGATTTGAGGAGATGATCTCTCGCCAGAGAACCGGGTTGGATGCTGCAATTCGGGTTGTATCCCGCAAACCACTTCCGGCGAGGTCGAGCCATTGCGCTGGAGCGCTCTCGAGTTGAGCTGCGAGGATAGAACTCATAATTTGCGGAAGGTGCGAGACCAGAGCAACTGCTCGGTCGTGCTCGGCAGCTGGTACTTCCAGGATATGGCCCCCACAGGCGGTGATGAGCTCGCGTCCAATCTGCAAGAGATCTTTGGAGACCCCCGTAGGGTCGATCACCCAAGGCCGACCCTGGAAGAGATCGGCGCGAGCCGACTCTGCTCCCCCAACTTCTCGACCTGCCATTGGATGGGTAGGTAAGAAGTTACTCATATCAACTCCTGATGATTGAACATCAAGTACAGGGTTAACTTTTACAGAACTAATATCTATAAATCCGCAGTTGATACCTTGAGATATTTGCTCGCTAATGACCTGTGAAAGAGTTGAAATTGGAGAGGCGATGATCGTTACATCAGGTTGAGAAGAGGGAGCAATCCCCCCAACTAAATCCTGGGCTAAAGCGGCGGCATCGCTATCGATATCGATCATAGTGATCCCAACATTCTTCGCAGCCAGGGCCAAGCCAATTGATGTACCAATGAGACCTGATCCAACAATGCGAACATGAGTGAGTGCCATAGCTCGACTCTTACTGGGCGATATCTCTGCGGAGAGCTTTCGCTCCACCGAGGTATATATGGGAGATTTCAGCCATAGTTCGATCGGTCTCTACGGTAACCATTGCGCGGACCACGCGTGAGAGAGCTCCAGGAACATCGATCTCTACCGCGCACAAGAGCGGGGTGGATTCAAAGCCCACTTCACGGGCGGCAGCTGCTGGGAATGCGGCATTGAGGTCTGGTGTTGCCGTCAGAAGTACCGAAATCACTTGTGTAACTTTCAGCTCGTTGGCTCTCAGGATTTCAGCTAAGAGCTCCTTTGTGCCAGCAGCAATAGCGGTAGCAGAGTTCTCTTCAACTTGGGTTGCTCCACGGATTGCGCGCACAGACATAGCCGAAATCATACCCTCTACCTCATCTCTCGCTTATATATTTAAAACCTTTTATCTATAAATATGTAAAACCTTTATCATCAATCTGGAAGATTGTCTTCCGTCGTCTGGATCTCTCTTGAATTGAACTGAATTTTGTAATATCGATAAATAGTTTTTTCTCCCGCTCTTCTCAGCGTAGAAATATCGATAAATAAATATTTGCTACCTTCCCCTCAGGATAATATATTTATCGATATATATCTTAATTGGTACAGTATCGATTTATTACTTTAAATCTAAAGCCTTTTGTAAGTTAAACAGTTCACCGTCATTGAGATCTCGCCATCTTCCCTCCAAGGTCTCCCCAAGAGAGATGGGCCCGAACTTTGTTCGGATGAGGCGGATGACCTCAATCCCGATAGCCTCCATCAAGCGACGGATGATGTGGTAGCGACCCTCGTGGATTGTGACCTCGAGCCAGGTCGGAGAGAGCTGCTTATAGTCAAGGACTCGCGCCATCCCATCCTCGAGTTCGATCCCATTGCGGAGGGTCTTCTCGATTCCTTGTGGGAGCTTGCCATCAAACTCAATAATGTAGGTCTTCTCAAGTCCATATGAGGGGTGGGTCGCCCTAAAGGTTAAATCTCCATCATTTGTGAGGAGAATAAGGCCTTCGGAATCCTTAT
>JBEGSV010000089.1:0-6000 GCA_041179685.1 Actinomycetota bacterium | reverse complement strand
CGCTCGATACGACCGGTGATAACAGTTCCACGACCTGTGATTGTGAAAACGTCTTCAACTGGCATAAGGAATGGCTTGTCGATTTCGCGCTCTGGCTGTGGGATGAATGAGTCAACAGCATCCATAAGCTTCATGAGCTGATCTGCCCAGTGAGCGTCGCCCTCAAGTGCCTTAAGCGCTGAGATGCGAACGATTGGTGTGTCATCGCCTGGGAACTCGTACTTAGAGAGAAGTTCACGAACTTCCATCTCAACGAGCTCAAGAATTTCTTCATCATCAACCATGTCTGACTTGTTAAGTGCAACAACGATTGATGGAACGCCTACCTGACGTGCAAGGAGAACGTGCTCCTTAGTCTGTGGCATTGGTCCGTCTGTAGCTGCAACAACGAGGATTGCTCCATCCATCTGTGCAGCGCCTGTGATCATGTTCTTGATGTAGTCAGCGTGGCCTGGGCAGTCAACGTGTGCGTAGTGACGCTTCTCTGTCTGGTACTCAATGTGAGCGATAGAGATTGTGATACCGCGCTGGCGCTCTTCAGGAGCCTTATCGATCTGATCGAAAGGTGTGAATGGGTTTACATCAGGGTACTTGTCGTGCAAGACCTTTGAAATAGCCGCTGTAAGTGTTGTCTTTCCATGGTCAATGTGACCGATGGTTCCGATGTTTACGTGTGGCTTTGTACGCTCAAACTTGGCTTTTGCCATTTTCGTATCCTCTTTCGTTTCTAGTGCTTAGTTATTAGGGGTTGTGCTTTTCTTCTTATTAGGGAGTAAAGGATTATTCGCCGCGAACCTTCGCAACGATCTCCTTCATTACATTGCCGGGAACTTCTGCATAGGAATCGAATTCCATGCTGTAGCTCGCACGACCTTGTGTTCTAGAGCGGAGATCTCCGACATAGCCGAACATCTCTGACAATGGAACTAGCGCCCTAACAACGCGGGCACCTGACCGCTCGTCCATGGCCTGAATCTGACCACGACGACTGTTGATGTCGCCGATGACATCACCCATGAAGTCTTCAGGGGTAACAACTTCGACCTTCATCACTGGCTCGAGAATTGCAGGATCAGCAAGCTTTGCTGCCTCCTTAAATGCTGCGATACCAGCCACCTTGAATGCGAGCTCCGATGAGTCAACATCGTGATACGCGCCGTCAAGAAGAGTTACTCGTACATCTGTAAGTGGGTAGCCAGCAAGAGGACCTGTAGTCATTGCTTCACGGCAACCTGCATCAACTGAAGGGATGTACTCGCGTGGAACGCGACCACCAGTGATCTTGTTAACGAATTCGTATCCGCCTTCGACAGTACCTGTTGGAAGTGGCTCGACAGCGATCTGGATCTTTGCGAACTGACCAGAACCACCTGTCTGCTTCTTGTGTGTGTAGTCGTGACGTGCAACTGGCTTACGAAGAGTTTCGCGGTATGCAACCTGTGGCTTACCGACGTTAGCTTCAACCTTGAACTCACGACGCATACGATCGACGAGGATTTCGAGGTGGAGCTCACCCATACCAGCGATGATCGTCTGGCCGGTCTCTTCATCTGTCTGTACGTGGAAAGTTGGATCTTCTTCTGAGAGGCGCTGAATCGCGACGCCGAGTTTTTCCTGGTCGCCCTTTGTCTTTGGCTCGATAGCAACCGAGATAACTGGTGCTGGGAAGTCCATTGACTCGAGAACAACTGGCTTTGCTGGATCGCAGAGGGTCTCACCTGTTGTGGTGTCCTTAAGACCCATAACAGCAACGATCATTCCGGCACCAACATTGTCACGCTCTTCGCGCTTGTTAGCGTGCATCTGGTAAATCTTTCCGATGCGCTCCTTGCGGTTCTTTGCAGAGTTCAAGATTGTTGAACCTGTCTCAAGAACACCAGAGTAAACACGGATAAATGTGAGCTTTCCAAGGTGTGGGTCAGTCATGATCTTGAAAGCGAGAGCAGAGAATGGCTCTGAGTTATCTGGCTTACGTGAGATCGAAACTTCCTCATCGTTCATATCTGTACCGACGATAGCTTCAACATCGAGTGGTGATGGAAGGTAGCGAGTTACAGCATCGAGCATTGGCTGAACGCCCTTGTTCTTAAATGCAGAACCTGTAAGAACTGGTGAGAGCTTTGCTGCGATTGTTGCGCGGCGGATACCTGCGATGATCTCTGCAGTTGAAAGCTCTGCGCCCTCAAGGAACTTCTCCATGATTGCATCGTCGTTCTCAGCGAGAGTCTCGAGCATTGCAGCGCGAGCTGTATTTGCAGCGTCGACCATATCCGCAGGAATCTCTTCGATTGCGTAATCTTCGCCCTTCTTTGTCTCTCCACGCCATACGAGAGCCTTCATTTCGATGAGATCAACTACACCGATGAAATCTGATTCGTTGCCGATTGGAAGCTGAAGAACGAGAGCAACTGCGTTGAGGCGATCCTTGATCATGCCAACACACTTATCGAATGAAGCACCTGTACGGTCAAGCTTGTTGATGAAGCAGATACGTGGAACTGAGTAACGATCTGCCTGGCGCCATACTGTCTCAGACTGTGGCTCTACACCTGCAACGCCGTCGAATACTGCAACAGCGCCATCGAGAACACGGAGTGAACGCTCTACCTCGACTGTGAAGTCAACGTGGCCTGGTGTATCGATGATGTTGATGAGGTGGTTCTTCCACATACATGTAGTTGCAGCTGAAGTGATCGTGATACCACGCTCTTGCTCCTGCTCCATCCAGTCCATCGTTGCAGCACCTTCGTGCACTTCACCGATCTTGTATGAGATACCTGTGTAGAAGAGGATGCGCTCAGTAGTTGTTGTTTTACCCGCGTCGATGTGAGCCATGATTCCGATATTGCGAACCGTAGCTAGATCGATCTTCTCTACTGTTGACACTTATATTCCTCTTCTTCTCTTGTTAAAACTTAGGTCGTATCTGACGTTCTGTTTCCCTTAAGACGCTTAGCGTTTTCTTTTCGCTATCCGTCCGAAGGCGTTATAGCGATTACCAGCGGTAGTGAGCGAAAGCCTTGTTAGCTTCAGCCATCTTGTGTGTATCTTCGCGACGCTTTACAGCTGCACCAAGACCGTTAGCTGCATCGAGCAACTCGTTCTGAAGGCGCTCTGCCATTGACTTTTCGCGACGAAGACGTGAGTAATCAACTAACCAGCGAAGCGCAAGAGTTGTTGCGCGACCTGACTTAACTTCGATTGGGACCTGGTATGTAGCACCACCGACGCGGCGTGACTTAACTTCAATCGCTGGGCGAATGTTGTCGAGTGCGCGCTTGAGTGTGATTACAGGATCAACTTCTGTCTTTGCACGTGTTCCTTCAAGAGCTGTGTAGACGATGCCTTCAGCTGTTGAACGCTTACCGTGAAGAAGAATCTTGTTAATGAGTGCTGTTACAACTGGTGAGTTGTATACGGGATCAGCAACAACAGGTGACTTCGGAGCAGGACCTTTACGTGGCATTAGCTAGCCTTCTTTTCTCTCTTAGCGCCGTAGCGTGAACGTGATTGCTTGCGGTTCTTTACACCCTGTGTATCGAGTGATCCGCGAATAATCTTGTAACGAACACCTGGTAGATCCTTTACGCGACCACCGCGTACAAGAACGATTGAGTGCTCTTGAAGGTTGTGACCTTCACCTGGAATGTATGCAGTTACTTCCATGCCACTAGTAAGACGAACACGTGCAACCTTGCGAAGCGCTGAGTTAGGCTTCTTAGGTGTTGTTGTATAAACACGTGTGCAAACACCGCGACGCTGTGGTGAACCCTTAAGCGCTGGTGTTGAAGTCTTCGTAGTCTTTTCTGCGCGACCACGACGAACTAGTTGCTGAATTGTTGGCACTACATTCTCCTTTTATGTAATGTGAAAAAACACTTTCTCTTTTTTCACATCTAACTTTCCGGCCATTTTCACGCTCAACCTCCGACCCACGCGGTCGGGTGTGTTGCATGCAAAAAGCGCAGAGGAGAAAGGTATCTGGGAGGTGGGCTAAAGGTCAAAACGGCCCTTTTACTCCTTTGGCCAGAAAATTTCTCGCCATATCCCCAAAATTTAATCCCGGGCGTGTCTTCGGCCCGATCTCCGGCTACTGTCCGGAATGTCCGATTTTCGCCTCAATATGGGGTGGAATCGGGATTCCAGCTGAATCTGGGGCGGTTTCGGCCGCTCCATAGGCACGAGTCAGAGGCAGAATTCCGGACCAGATTGGCAGATTGGCATCCTCAGGCTCATCCATGACTCCCCCGGTGCGAGACTTGAGGCTGAACTTCTCAATGGGTAGTTCGATGATCATGGTGCCAGCGGCCTCCTTGGCCGTTGTAGGACGAGCATAGGCAGTCATCCCTGGAACGAGGCCTTCGGTAATCAAATCCATCGCCGCTAACTTCTCAGAGTCTTCTAGCCGCTTACCAACACCGAAGATCATGACGGATTCGTAATTCATCGATGAGTTAAATGCAGATTTTGCAACGATGATTGCATTGAGCTTTGTAATGGTGACACACATCTGTGCACCTTTTGCTAATTGCATCATGAGACGTGAACCTGTTGAACCATGCAACAAAATGCGATCATTGTCGCGTGCATAAGCCATAGGAATTACAAATGGTTCGTTGATATCTGCATCTACAAAACCAATGTGTGCAACGTACTCGGAATCTAGTAAAGCGTTTACTGCATCGCGATCAAATACTTCGCGGTCATCGTGGCGCTTTACATGATATTTCGAATCATTACTCATTAATAAATCCTACCTGAGGCCAGTTCTTTTTGTCACGAAGATTCTCAAAGTTGAGGTCGTCAGTGAACCACCGGAGGCAACAACCCGAGCGGTGATGTTGTTGTAATTGATTGCACTCGGCTTCCAAGAGCAGTTGGCAATCTTGTTGACGGTTTGAATATTGATGCAGCCAGGAATCCTTTTACCATTGGAGAAAAAAGTTACTTTTCCATCAACATCCGTAGTTGATCTCAATGTTGATGCTGTCCGATAGATCGCAGTGCTGAGTCCGCTGGTCAGCGCAATAGTGTGTGAAAGGGGCGTGAATTGTGCGTTATAGCTCTCCTGTATCTCTGCCACAGTCAACTCTGAAGTCCATAACTTAAATGAGCGAAGATTAAAGGTTCCGTAGAAACCATTAGAGCCATAACGGCCAATTGTGTATGAGGAAGGAGTAGTACCAAAGCTCTTCTGCGTTTGCCCTACAGTCCCTTGGCATAAAGAAAGGGATTGCTGAACTCCATCCATAAATATCTTCTGCTTAGTAGTGTTGTCCTGCGTAGTCGACATTACAAAGGTGAAGGTGTGAAAACTATCAAGCACTCCACTTGTAGTCGACATTCCATATACATCGCCTCCGCCAGTGTTAAAACCTAGACAGCCTGGCTGGTACCAGATGTCGTAATTAGCTCCGGTCCAGCCTAGAATCATTCCAAAGGCGCCGGCGCTATTAGCCTGCGAAGACTTTAGATTCATATTTATCTGAAATGTGACGTTACTCAGTGCAGAGCCATTTCCCAGGGATTGAGTGATGTATTGGTTTGAATTTGTAGATGCGTTGAGAGCTACAGAAGAGTCGCTACTTTGAAATGTTGGCGCGGTAGATGCTGCTGTAGCAAGCGTTGCTGAACCACCGATGGAGCCATCATTGCTCCAGGATGTTCCCGAGATCTTTGAAGCAGCAGCTGTTAAAGAAACTTGTGGATTTGGCACTGCTCCATGTGCAGAAGGAATTAACAAGTATGTTGAAAAAAGCAAGAAGGCCCCGGCAATTACTGCAGGGGCCTTCTTCACTTTATTAATTACAGACTAGCGAGGAACTTCAACCTCATCGAGGCGAACTGCTTCACCTGAACCGGTATCAAACGGTGTGAGATCGTATTCATCGTAGTTAGCGTAGACAGCTGCCTTCGCTTCCTCTGTTGGCTCGACGCGGATATTGCGGTAACGGGCAAGGCCTGTTCCTGCAGGGATCAACTTACCGATGATGACGTTCT
>JBEGSV010000088.1:0-6720 GCA_041179685.1 Actinomycetota bacterium | reverse complement strand
CTGAACTGGAATGCCACGGTAAAGCCATGTGTCATTGCAGCTGGCATCAACTTCGCACCCAATGCACTATTTGCTGTTGCATAGGTAGCTGTTGCAGTTGCCGCGACAGTATTGAGTAGCGCAGTTCCGAGTGAGCCACCGATCTGCTGTGAGGTATTGACCATCGCTGATGCAACACCTGTGTCATGGCCAGAGATGCCGTGAAGTGATGTTGATGTCAATGGAATAAAGACCAACGCCATACCGCTCGACATGATGAGAAGTGATGGAACTACGTGAGTTGCATATGAAGTCTCAGGTGTAATGCGGGTCAAGAGAAGTAGACCAATACCTGCTGCGATCAGGCCTGGGACCATCAATGGCTTTGGACCAAACTTTGGCAAGAGCTGTGATGCAACTCCGGCGAAGATGATGATTCCAGCTGTAAACGGTAGGAAGGCAAAGCCAGACTTCAATGGGCTAAATCCAAGTACAACTTGGAGATAGAGTCCAAGGAAGAGGAACATTGAGAAGAGCCCTGCACCGACAACGAGTGATCCAAGGTATGAACCACCGCGGTTGCGCTCGGTGATAACACGAAGTGGCATCAACGGGTTTGAAACCTTAGTCTCGATGATTACGAAGATAACGAGAAGGAGCACTGATGCAACTAAGAATGAGATAGTCGATGTTGCTGACCAGCCCTTAAGAGCTGCTTCGTTAAAGCCGTAGGTAAGTGAGAAGAGTCCAGCTGTTGCTGTGATGACACCAGGGATGTCGTAGGTGTTATCGCCCTCTGCCTTTGACTCGTGAACAAACTTGAGTGCAAGAATTGCAGCAACGATTGCGATTGGAGTGTTTACACCAAGGCACCAGCGCCATGAGAAGAATTCGGTAAGTGTTCCACCGACGATAAGGCCGATTGCAGCGCCACCGCCAGAGATTGCACCAAAGACACCAAATGCCTTTGCACGCTCTGATGGAACCTTAAATGTCTCAGAGATGATTGCAAGGGCAGCCGGGGCAAGAAGAGCACCGAATACACCTTGCAGCGCACGTGATCCGTAGAGCATTCCCTGGTTTGCAGCGATTCCACCGATTGCAGATGCGCCAGCAAATCCGAGGAGGCCGATAATGAAGATCTTCTTACGGCCGACGTAGTCGCCGATGCGACCGCCGAGTAGAAGCAATGATCCAAATGCGAGTGTGTAAGCAGTAATAACCCACTGCTGATTCGCATCTGAAATTCCAAGGTCTGTCTTTGCGCTTGGGATTGCAATATTCATGATTGAGCTATCGAGGACGAGCATCAACTGAGAGATTGCTACAACGAGCAGGGTTCTCCAGCGATCAGGTGCCTGACCCTTGATATGGCCTTGGGCGTCACGGTCTTGATTTGGCAAAGGAAATCTCCAATAAGTTAGGTATTGCTGTGAATGAACATTTAAGAATCAAGAATCCATCTTGAATAGTGGAATTCTAACGTAACCGTTCATACTTCACGGGTAAGGGCCATACCGTTAGAATCGCCGCATGTCGAAGATGAAGCCCCGTTCAGGTCTAGTAACAGATGGTCTCGAGCGTGCACCAGCGCGAGGAATGCTCCGCGCAGTTGGCATGGGCGATGAGGATTGGGTCAAACCCCAGATCGGTGTTGTCTCTTCATGGAACGAAATCACTCCATGCAATCTCTCGCTCGCACGACTTGCCACTTCATCTCGTAAAGGCGTCATCGATGCCGGCGGATTCCCGATGCAATTTGGAACGATCTCTGTCTCCGATGGAATCTCCATGGGCCACGAAGGAATGCACTTCTCACTCGTCTCTCGCGAGGTGATTGCCGATTCCGTTGAAACAGTAATGCAGGCAGAACGTCTCGATGGAATGGTGATGTTTGCCGGTTGCGATAAGTCACTGCCGGGAATGATGATGGCGGCGGCGCGAATTGATGTTGCTGCAGTATTTGTCTATGCAGGTTCTACCCTGCCAGGACAAGTTGATGGAAAAGATGTGACCATCATCGACGCTTTCGAAGCGGTCGGTGCTTGTGCTCGCGGATTGATCACCAAAGAGCGCGTGGATGAAATTGAAAAGGCAATCTGCCCAGGCGAAGGTGCCTGCGGTGGAATGTATACAGCAAACACAATGGCGACAGTCGGTGAAGCAATCGGACTCTCTCTTCCAGGTTCTGCTGCACCTCCTGCGGTAGATCGTCGTCGCGATGGATATGCGGAAGCATCCGGAGCAGCCGTTGTTAACTTAATTGCAAAGGGAATCACGACGCGCGATATCTTGACGAAGAAGGCATTTGAAAATGCCATCACCGCGGTAATGGCGCTCGGCGGTTCCACCAATGCAGTCCTTCACCTTCTTGCAATTGCACATGAGGCAGATGTTGACCTGACGCTAGAAGATTTCCACCGCATCGGTTCAAGGGTTCCACTATTGGGCGACCTCAAGCCTTTCGGTAAGTACGTCATGTCTGATGTCGATAAGGTCGGCGGAATCCCAGTCGTACTTCGTATGTTGCTCGATGCAGGTTATCTCCACGGCGATTGCATGACGGTTACCGGAAAGACGATGGCTGAAAACTTGGCTGATATCAATCCACCACTTGCTGATGGCGATGTCTTGCATCCAGTCTCATCGCCACTTTCTACCGATGTCGGAATCACCATTCTCGGTGGATCTCTTGCAACCGAAGGCGCTGTCTGTAAGACCGCAGGTATTGGAATTGAAACCTTTGAAGGTCCTGCACGAGTCTTTGAGCGCGAGCAGGCAGCCATGGAAGCCCTCGAAAATGGAACCATCCAAGCTGGCGATGTTGTAGTTATTCGCTATGAAGGCCCTAAGGGTGGACCGGGAATGCGCGAGATGTTGATGATCACTGGTGCAATCAAGGGGGCAGGGCTTGGAAAGTCCACACTCTTGCTTACCGATGGTCGATTCTCAGGTGGTTCGACTGGTTTATGTGTTGGCCACGTCGCTCCAGAAGCTGTCGATGGGGGACCAATCGCTTTCATCAAGGATGGCGACTTGGTTCGAATCGATATCCCAAATCGACGCCTCGATCTCTTGGTAGACCCAGCAGAGCTTGAGGCTCGTAAGGTCGGCTGGAAGCCGCTGCCACATAAGTTCAAGCGTGGCGTCCTCAGCAAGTATTCAAAGCTCGTGGGCTCAGCCTCTAAGGGCGCTGTCTGCGACTAGTTAACTCTTACGGAGATATGCGTTTCAATTAGTGAGACGTGTATCTCATCTCTTGACGCATCTGCTCCCCTAGGCGAGAATACGGTCATGCGTTCAACAATCGTCTCTTCATCAGTGGTGGTGATTCGATAGCGCATGCCTTAACAGCATGCGCGCCCTCAGATATCTGAGGGTTTTTTTATTGGGAAAAGTTTGGCAAGCCAGATTATCGAGAGCGAAAGGAGCAAGAAGATGACGACACAGCACGTTCCAACAGCGAACGGCACCACAATGAATGGAGCTACTTCATTGGTGAAGAGCCTTGAAGCAGCAGGCGTAGATGTGATGTTCGGTCTGCCAGGCGGCGCCATCCTTCCTGCTTACGATCCGATCTTTGATTCAACAATTCGCCATATCTTGGTTCGCCACGAGCAGGGCGCTGGACATGCGGCAACTGGTTATGCCCAAGTGACAGGCCGTGCCGGTGTCTGTATCGCAACATCTGGCCCAGGTGCTACCAACCTTGTTACACCTTTGATGGATGCGCAGATGGACTCTGTTCCAGTTGTTGCAATCACCGGCCAAGTTCCATCGGCTGCAATCGGAACTGATGCATTTCAAGAGGCCGATATTCGCGGAATCACGATGCCATTTACAAAGCACAACTTCCTTGTCACCAAGGCTGAAGATATTCCGCGCGCAGTTGCAGAGGCTTTCCATATCGCGACCTCTGGCCGTCCAGGCCCAGTTCTTGTTGATATTGCAAAGGATGCACTTCAGTCTCAGACCACATTTAATTGGCCAGCAAAGATTGAACTCGCTGGATATAACCCACGCATTACGCCTGACAATCAATCCATTGCAGATGCAGCAGCTCTCATCGCACAATCAAAGAAGCCTGTCTTCTATGTTGGCGGGGGAGTCATTAAGGCAAATGCTCATCGCGAGCTCGCCCAGTTGGTTGAAATTATGGGTGCTCCTGTTGTAACGACCTTGATGGCTCGCGGAGCATTCCCAGACTCACATCCATTGCACCTTGGCATGCCAGGAATGCATGGAACGGTTGCTGCGGTAACTGCTCTACAGAAGGCCGATCTGCTTATTACGCTAGGCGCTCGCTTCGACGATCGCGTTACTGGAAAGCTATCCACCTTCGCAGTTAACGCCAAGATTATTCATGCAGATATCGATCCGGCAGAAATTCATAAGAACAAGTTTGCAGATGTCCCAGTTATTGGCGATCTTCGCGAAACGATCACCGCGTTAATTCCTGCGTTAAAGGCAGCTCTTGCAAAGAGTCAGCCTGATTTGGCGCCATGGAATGCATCGATGCAGAAGCTCAAAGCGACATATCCATTGGGCTACACACTCCCTGAAGATGGGTCACTCTCTCCGCAGGCCGTTATCGAGCGCATTGGAAAGATCTCTGGATCAGAGACGGTCTTTACATCAGGTGTTGGCCAACATCAGATGTGGGCATCACAATTTATTTCTTACGAACATCCACGCACTTGGCTTAACTCAGGCGGTGCCGGCACGATGGGTTACGGCGTCCCTGCTGCGATGGGCGCAAAGGTTGGAGCACCTGATTCAACAGTCTGGGCGATCGATGGTGATGGTTGCTTCCAGATGACAAATCAAGAGCTTGTTACCTGCGCACTCAACAACATTCCAATCAAGGTAGCGATTATCAATAACGAATCTCTCGGAATGGTTCGCCAGTGGCAGACCTTGTTCTATGAAGGTCGCTATTCAAATACCAGCCTCGAATCAAAGCGCGTTCCAAACTTCCCAATGCTTGCAGAAGCGATGGGTTGCGTAGGTCTATCGTGCGAACGTCCAGAAGATCTCGATGCAACAATCGAGAAGGCTATGTCAATCAATGATCAACCGGTTGTTGTTGACTTCCGTGTTCATCGCGATGCGATGGTCTGGCCGATGGTTGCTGCTGGAACTTCAAATGATGAAATCATGATCGCCCGCGCTACTGCGCCTGACTGGGATTCACAGGAGCTCTAATGTCTATTCATACACTTGAAGTTCTCGTTGAAAACGAACCAGGCGTTCTCGCCCGTGTATCAGGCTTATTTGCTCGTCGCGCATACAACATCGACACATTGGTCGTAGGACCTACAACAAATCCAGAAGTTTCGAAGATGGTTATTCAGGTCAATCTTGAAGGCCACTCTCTCGAGCAAGTAATCGCTCAATTAGACAAGCTCATCAGTGTCATCAGCATTGAAGAGCTTGTTGAGGGAGCAAAGAAGCCTGTTAAAGACACACAACCCGATTATCAAAACTAAGAACTCAGCAGAAAACAACAAAAGGAGAAATACCGTGGCAACGATGTATCACGATCAGGATGCAGATCTATCCGTAATTCAGGGTCGCAAAGTCGCGATCATCGGTTATGGCTCACAAGGCCATGCACACGCACTCAACCTCCGCGATTCAGGTGTTGATGTTCGCGTTGGCCTTAAGGAGGGTTCACCATCACGTGCAAAGGCAGAGGCTGAAGGCCTTCGCGTTGTATCTGTTGCAGAGGCGACTAAGGAAGCTAGCGTCATCATGATTTTGGCTCCAGATCACCTTCAGCGCCACATCTATGCAGAGTCAATCTTGCCTAACCTCGAAAAGGGCGATGCACTCTTCTTCGGCCACGGTTTCAATATTCGTTTCGGCTACATCAAGCCACCGGTAGATGTTGATGTCTGCATGGTTGCACCAAAGGGTCCAGGACACCTTGTCCGTCGTGAGTTCGCAGCAGGTCGCGGCGTTCCAGATATCGTTGCGGTCGAGCAAGATGCAACAGGCAATGCATGGCCGTTGACACTCTCATACGCAAAGGCGATGGGCGGACTTCGCGCAGGCGGAATCCTTACAACATTTACAGAGGAGACAGAGACCGATCTATTCGGCGAGCAGGCTGTTCTCTGTGGCGGAGCATCACAGCTTGTTATGTATGGCTTTGAGACTCTTGTTGAAGCTGGATACCAGCCAGAGGTTGCTTACTTCGAGTGCTTGCACGAACTTAAGTTGATCGTTGACCTTATGTACGAAGGTGGAATCGCAAAGCAGCGTTGGTCAGTATCTGACACCGCTGAATTCGGTGACTATGTATCAGGTCCACGCGTTATCGATCCACACGTCAAGGAGAATATGAAGGCAGTACTTGCTGATATTCAGTCAGGTGCATTCGCTAAGCGGTTCGTTGATGATCTCGAGAACGGTGCAAAGGAATTCACAGCGCTTCGCGAAAAGGGCGAGTCTCACCAGATCGAAAAGGTTGGACGCGAACTCCGCAAGATGTTTAGCTGGATGAAGAAGGCCGACAACGATGATTACCAAGAAGGAAGTGCTGCACGTGGCTAAACCTGTTGTATTGATCGCTGAAGAACTCAGCGCTGCAACGCTCGATGCTCTCGGTCCTGACTTCGAAGTCCGCAACTGCGATGGTGCAAACCGCGCAGAGCTGCTCGAGGCTCTCGGTAAGGGCGTTGACGCCGTTCTCATTCGCTCTGCAACAAAGATGGATGCAGAGGCAATTGGCGCAGC
>JBEGSV010000087.1:0-6066 GCA_041179685.1 Actinomycetota bacterium | reverse complement strand
CTCGCAAGCGCCGAGAGCCTCGAACGAGCCCTCGATGCCTATGAGGGGACCGTCCTGACCGTGACCCACGATCGCTGGTTTACGCGTGGTTTTACCCGTTTTCTCGTCTTCGGCGATGACGGCCAGGTCTATGAGAGCCCAGAACCTGTCTTTTAACCTCGAAATAGGCCGATTTTGACCCTGCGCGTAGTGGCAGGTAAAGTTCAACCCCTGCGCCAGTAGGCGCTTAAGAAGATCATCTAACGAAGAAGTAGGTATAAAAGCATGCGTACATATAGCCCAAAGGCAGGCGACGTAGTCCGTAAGTGGCACGTTATCGATGCACAGGATGTCGTGCTCGGTCGTCTAGCAACTCACGCTGCGACTCTTCTTCGCGGAAAGCATAAGGCGACATTCGCACCTCACATGGATATGGGTGACTTCGTCATCGTTATCAACGCTGAGAAGATCGCGCTTTCAGGTAATAAGACAACAACAAAGTTTGCACACCACCACTCAGGTTTCCCAGGCGGTCTTACATCGACTGTTTACGGCGAGCTCCTCGAGAAGCACCCAACACGCGCTGTAGAAAAGGCGATTAAGGGAATGCTTCCTAAGAACCGTCTCGGTCGCGAGATTGCAGGAAAGCTCAAGGTCTACGCAGGTCCAGAGCATCCACATGCTGCACAGGCACCAGTTCCATATGTATTCACTCAAGTTTCTCAGATCATCAAGTAAGGGATAAGAAAATATGTCAGATACAACTTTCGAGCTTGATGAGAACGAAGTTCCAACTTCATACTCTTCTTCAACACCAGCAGCAGCAACGAACCGCAAGGCAATCACAGCACCAGGTGCTGGTACAGGTCGCCGCAAGGAAGCAGTTGCACGCGTTCGCCTCGTTCCAGGAACAGGTCGCTGGGTTGTAAACGGCAAGACCCTTGAGAACTACTTCCCAAATAAGGTTCACCAGCAGCTCGTATCAGAGCCATTCCGCACAGTTGGTGCTGAAGGTACATACGATGTCTTTGCTCGCATCAACGGTGGTGGAGTTTCAGGTCAAGCTGGCGCACTTCGTCTTGGTGTTGCACGTTCACTCAACGAGATCGATCGTGAAGCAAACCGCCCAGCGCTTAAGAAGGCTGGATTCCTCAAGCGTGATGCACGTGTTATCGAGCGCAAGAAGTACGGTCTGAAGAAGGCACGTAAGCGTTCACAGTACTCAAAGCGCTAAACAAACTTTTTATCCAAGAATCCCATTTGTTACAAGGAGGTCCACGTGGCTCTCTTTGGAACAGATGGGATTCGTGGTTTAGCGAACGGTTCCGTTCTTACCGCTGAAGTTGCGCTATCTGCAGCTGTTGCTGCAGCACATATCCTCGTTGAATCTTCCAGTAATGCAGGGCGCAGACCGACTGCGATTGTTGGTCAAGATAGCCGCGCATCTGGTGAATTCCTTGAAGCAGCTGTTGTTGCAGGCCTTGCCTCTGCCGGCGTTGATGTCTATCGCGTAGGTGTTTTGCCTACTCCAGCCATTGCTCACCTCGTCGGTGCAACAGGTGCCGATCTCGGGGTCATGATTTCAGCATCCCACAACCCAATGCCAGATAACGGCATCAAGTTATTTGCTCGCGGTGGCGGAAAGCTTGATGATGCAATCGAAGCAGCTATCGAGAAGCGAATGGGCGAGCCATGGGAGCGACCAACAGGTCGTTCAGTAGGTCGCATCTATAACGACGACCAGGCAGCAAATAACTACATCGAACACTTACTCTCATCTGTATCTACACCACTTGCGGGATTGAAGATTGTGGTTGATTGCGCAAATGGCGCATCCTCTCTCGTTGCTCCAACTGTCTATGAGAAGGCAGGTGCAACAGTTGTTGCCATCCACCACTCACCAGATGGTTGGAACATCAACGATGGATGCGGTTCAACTCATCTTGAAGATTTGCAGGCGGCAGTTGTTCGCGAAGGAGCTGATTTCGGTATTGCCCATGATGGTGATTCTGATCGCTGTCTCGCAGTAGATGGCTCAGGTGCCGTTGTTGATGGTGATCAAATCATGACCATCCTTGCGATTGGATTGAAGAACCTTGGAAAGCTTAAGGCAGATACCATCGTTGCAACAGTCATGAGCAATCTTGGTTTCTTCCATGCGATGAAGAACGCTGGCGTCAACGTGATTACAACTTCAGTTGGCGATCGTTATGTTCTTGAAAAAATGCTTGAGGGAAATTACTCATTAGGTGGCGAGCAATCAGGACACCTCATTATTCGCGAACATGCAGGAACAGGTGATGGAATCCTCACCGCTCTCGCACTGGCACAGGAAGTCGTCCGTACGGGTAAGTCTCTGGGTGAACTTGCATCTGCGATGCAGCGCTTCCCTCAGGTTCTCATCAATGTTCCAAATGTCGCCAAAGATAAGTTGTCAGAATCAACAGCTATTTCAACAGCTGTCAGCGATGCAGAGAAGAGCTTGGGCGATGAAGGCCGCGTCCTCTTGCGTGCCTCGGGCACCGAGGCACTCATTCGCGTGATGGTCGAGGCCTCGAGTGATAGCCTTGCTCAAGAAATCGCATCATCACTCGCTGCGGTTGTTAAGGCAGAACTGGGGAGCTAATTCGTGTGCGGAATCGTTGGTTACACCGGACCGCAATCTGCCTTTACCCCCATCGTTGAAGGCCTCCGCCGCCTCGAGTATCGCGGATATGACTCTGCAGGTATTGCTCTTGGCACCGGAACATCTCTCTTTGTAGAAAAGCGTGCAGGAAAGCTGGCAAATCTTGAGGGCGCTCTCCCTGCCAATCTTCCAACAGTGCACTCAGGTATTGGGCACACTCGTTGGGCAACCCATGGTGGACCGACTGATCGCAACGCCCACCCACATCTCGATAACGAGGGCAAACTCGCAGTTATCCATAACGGAATCATTGAAAATTACTCAGAGCTCAAGGCAGAGCTGGAAGAACGTGGACATAAATTCGAATCTGAGACCGATACCGAATCTGTAGCCCACCTCCTCTCTGACCTTCGCAAAGACCATGGTGGAGATCTGACGGCGGCGATGCGCGCTGCGGTAAAGCGTCTTCGCGGTTCATTTACCTTGCTCGCTATTCATGCCGATGCGCCACAGACAATTGTCGGGGTTCGCCGCAATTCACCTCTCGTTGCAGGTCTTGGCGATGGTGAGAATTTCTTGGCATCTGATGTTGCAGCCTTTATCGATTACACCCGTCGCGCGGTCGAACTCGGACAAGATGAGGTAGTCACGATTTCTCCTGAGGCTATTGCAATCTGTGATCTAGAAGGCAATGCACTACCTCTTCGTGAATATGAAGTGACCTGGGATGCGGCAGCAGCTCAGAAGGGTGGATACGCCCACTTTATGTTGAAAGAGATCTTCGATCAGCCTAAGGCCATTGCAGATACCTTGATTGGTCGCCTCTCAGATAACAACCAGATTTTGCTCGATGAGCTTCACATGACTGATGCTGAGATTAAAGATATTAAACGCATCTCAGTAATCGCCTGCGGTACGGCTTATCACGCTGGAATGGTTGCCAAATATGCAATCGAGAAGTGGGCAAAGGTGCCGGTAGATGTCGAAATCGCATCTGAGTACCGCTACCGCGATCCAATCGTTGATAAGAATTCGCTCGTCATCGCGATCTCACAATCGGGTGAGACGATGGATCTCTTGATGGCCGTTCGCCATGCGAAGGCATCCGGTGCGCGAGTTCTTGCTGTCTGCAATACCAACTCATCAACAATTCCTCGTGAATCAGATGCAGTTCTTTACACACATGCTGGCCCTGAAATTGCAGTGGCATCTACAAAGGCATTTCTTACACAGATCGTTGCGGTCTACTTAATCGGCCTTAAATTGGCTCAAGTTCGCGGAACCCTCACTGATCTTCAGGTGCGCGGTCTCTATAACGAGATGCTCGAACTTCCAGGAAAGGTCGAGCAGATTCTCGAGACAATTGAACCTCTGCGCGAGCTCACCCGTAAATTTGTAAAGAACAACACTGTGCTCTTCCTCGGCCGCGGCATCGAATACCCGGTCGCCCTCGAAGGCGCATTGAAGCTAAAAGAGCTTGCCTATATTCACGCTGAAGGCTTTGCTGGAGGAGAACTCAAGCATGGTCCGATTGCTCTGATTGAAGAGGGCACAGCCGTCATCGCAATACTTCCAACCGCTGATGAACATCAACTCGACGAAAAGATGTTGAGCAATATCCAAGAAGTGAAAGCTCGCGGTGCGCGTGTAGTTGTGATCGCTGCAGAAGGCGCAGAAGTCATCGGTGCAGAACACATCATTCGAATTCCAGTTGCCTCCCCACTCTTTCAGCCAGTACTTGCAACAGTGCCGCTACAGGTCTTCGCTTACGAAATTGCAGTTGCTCGTGGCACTGATGTTGATCAGCCACGAAACTTAGCTAAATCAGTCACTGTCGAATAAAAATGATGATCGAGAACCGCCGACGCCAGATGCGCAGGGCGCTGAAATGGAGCGCAAGCCTCTTTGCCGGTTTTCTTCTCGTGACACAGCAAGTTGTTACATATGGCCCAATCACAGATATTGATGAGGCGCTTAGCGAAGCAAATCATCCACAATTTAGAGGGCTCTCCGCATTCATTATTCGTCGTCTCGATGATTTAGGACTTCGCAGCGTTTCTGGAATTGCGCTCTTAATTGTCGCGATTTATATCTCGAAGAGATTTAATACTTGGCGACCTATCAACCTTGGAATTCTCGCCTTCCTCTCACTCAATATTGTTGTCGGTGCATTTAAGTATGGGTTAGGCCGCACCAAACCTCGAGTGGGAATCGATTTACTGCATGCAGGCGGGATGTCTTACCCAAGTGGCCATGCATCAAATGCAATTTTCATCTGGGGCGTAGTCGCATATCTGATCTACCGTTACGCGCATGTCGATCGCTACCGCGGACGTTTAGCTAGCGCCGGAGTTGCCTCGCTTGCGCTCACCGTCTGCACCGTCTCGCTCTTGCGAAATACACATTGGTTCTCTGATTTATTTGGCGGGCTTTTGCTCGGTGGTGCGCTTCTGGTCCTGATTATCGCCATTGATCGTTACTTTCCATCTGATAGCCAACTCCACTAGTCTTTCCTCATGATTGATGGAATCGGCATTGATGTCGTCGATATCAAGCGGTTCCACGAATCTCTTGAGCGCACTCCAGGTTTGCGCGAAAAACTCTTCACTCCAGCCGAATCCCTCGTCAAAGAAGCCTCACTGGCTGCTCGTTTTGCCGCGAAAGAGGCTCTCTATAAAGCTCTTAGCCCAGATCATGGGCTGCAGTGGCATGAGGCTGAAGTCATTAACCAACCCAATGGAAAACCTGCATTTCTCTTCCGTGGGGCGATTGCTGATCTTGTTGATGGCGCCTCTGTTCATCTCTCTCTTTCACATGATGCTGGAATCGCATCTGCCATGGTGGTGATCGAGAGATGAGAGCAGAGGCAATTGTTGATCTCAGCGCGATTAAACATAATGTTGCACTGCTCAAAGCTCACTCTGGAACAAAGCTCCTTGCGGTAGTAAAGGCAGATGCTTACGGCCATGGCTTGGTACCGGTTGCACAAGCTGCCATTAGCGCAGGCGCAGATATGCTCGGTGTTGCGCTCTTAGAAGAGGCGATAACGCTTCGCGAGGCAGGCATTACTGCGCCGATACTTGCTTGGTTGGTGCAACCAGGTTCTGACTTCAAGCAGGCAATTGATCTCGATATTGATATCGCCGTAGCTTCGTTGAAAGCGCTCGGTGAAGTTCAATCAGCGGGTTCTGCCAAAAAGGCTCGAGTTCATCTTGAATTAGATACAGGTATGACTCGCGGTGGTTTCTTAGGTGAGTGGTCACAACTCACAGCATCTGCACTTTCAGGAATCGAAGTTGTCGGTGTCTTCTCTCACTTTGCCCGTGCCGATGAACCAGCAGAGGCGCAGAACCAAGAGCAGCTCGATAGATTTAATGAGATGTCACAGCTTCTCAAAGATTTCGGATTTACCAATCTCATCCGCCATATCTCAAACTCTGCGGCAACGCTCAATAATCCAC
>JBEGSV010000086.1:0-2671 GCA_041179685.1 Actinomycetota bacterium | reverse complement strand
GTGACCTGCGAAAGATCCTCGCGATCTCTAAAAGGCCCTCCGCTCGCTGTTAATACTAGGCGCGAGATATCAGATGCTTTGTTGCCCTGCAGGCATTGCCAGATGGCAGAGTGCTCAGAATCAACAGGAAGAATTTGATTCTCTTGTGCAAGCGGCATTACCAGTTCCCCACCTGCTACGAGAGATTCTTTATTTGCTAGAGCAAGTTGGTTACCAGCTTTGATAGCTGCCAGGGTTGGTCCAAGTCCGATGGATCCGGTAATTGCATTAAGGACGACATCGCACTTGATAGATGCAACTTCAGTTGAGGCGCCTTGCCCATCAATAACAGTGACACCTGGAAGGGCTGCCTTGATTGCATCAGCATTTTTGATGACACCAACTGTCTTTACCTTGAACTTCTTCGCCTGAGCAATTAAAACATCAGGGTTAGATCCTGCAGCTGTGATCGCAACGACCTCAAAAAGATCAGGGTGAGCATCGACAATCTCAAGCGCTTGGACTCCGATAGAACCGGTAGAGCCAAGAATCACAAGAGAGCGCTTCATTTAACGGCGCGCTTACGTCCCACGATCTGTCCGAGAATGACGACGGCGAGGGCGATGATAAACATTGCAGAGCCGATGACATTTGCCTGCGGTGGGATTCCACGAGCTGCTGAGACATAGACGAACTTAGGGAAAGTTGTCATCGTGCCAGAGTTGAAGTTGGTGATGATGAAGTCATCGAATGACAAACTAAAGGCGAGCAGAGCAGCACCTGCGATTCCAGGAGCCACCAATGGGAATGTCACGCGGCGGAAGGTCTCAACCTCATTGGCATAGAGATCCATCGCTGCCTGCTCGAGACGTGGGTCAAGGCTGGCGATACGCGCCTTTACCGTCACCACAACGAATGAGATACAGAACATCACATGTGCAATCACAGTTGGCCAGAAGCCTGGGTTGACCTTCAAAGTAAGGAAGAGTGAGAGCATCGATGCACCAAGAACAATTTCAGGTGTAGCCATCGGAAGGAAGATCAACAAGTTAGTTGTTGAGCGACCACGGAACTTATGGCGACCAATTGCAAAGGCGATCATCGTTCCGAGAATCGTTGAGAAGAGTGTGGCTAAGAAGCCAATCTTGATTGAGTTACCAAGAGCGGTACAAACTTCAGGCGCACCACATGGGTTGAGCCAGTTATCGAAGGTGAAGCCCTTCCAGATCAGGTTTGAGCGACCGCCATCATTAAATGAGAATGCGACGGTATATCCCACTGGAATAAGGAGGTAGGTAAAGGCAATCACCGCATATATGCGGATGAGGTTGCGCTGGAACCAGCGAGATACGGTTCTCATACCAACTCCTCTGTTCCGGCCTTGCGAATGTAGATTGAAACAAGAACCAAAATGGCGGCCATCAATGTAAATGAGAGCGCTGCTGCAGTTGGGTAATCAACAATTTTAAAGAAGCGAGATTCGATGACATTTCCGATCATCTTCGTCTGCGGACTTCCGAGAATTGCAGCATTGACGTAATCGCCAGCTGCTGGGATAAAGGTAAGAAGTGTTCCGGCAACAACGCCAGGCATTGAAAGCGGCAAGGTCACCTTGCGGAATGTAGTGATGCCATTTGCATAGAGATCACCTGATGCCTCAAGGGTGCGAGGGTCAATGCGGTCAATTGATGCATAGAGTGGAAGTGTCATAAATGGCAGGAAGTTGTATGTCATACCAGCAACAACGGCAAAGGCTGATGAAGTCAGCGTCGTCGACGGCGCGATGATATGCAAATCTCGTAAGAATGGAACAACAACGCCTTGCTCGCCGAGAATCTGCTTCCAGGCAATTGTGCGGAGCAAGAAAGATGTAAAGAATGGTGCGACAACCAGAACAAGAAGAACGTTCTTATACTTTCCAGCCTTAAATGCAATTGCATATGCCAATGGGTATGCGATCGCTAGCGCGGCAACTGTTGCAATTGCTGCATAGAGGAATGAGCGACCGAACTGCTCTTTATTCTCTAAGAAAGCATCGATGTAGTTAGCCCAGCGAAGCGTCTGCTCGTATTCACCGGTATCTCCCCCGGCGATTGGAGTCTGAGTAGATGTCTGAGCCAAGTTGGCGATAGGCCAGATGAAGAAGGTAAAGAGAAATGCTATTCCTGGAAGAAGGAGTAGATAAGGAGTACGTGGATTTGAAATCCCTGACTTACTCATCATCCTCGATGATCTCTTCTGGGTTTACTTCAGTTCCAGCCTCTGCATCTTCATCTCCACGGAGTGCAAATGTAAATCCCGCCTCCCAAGAGATGTTGACATCTTCGCCGACGTTAAATGGGGCGACTCCATCATCGTTCTGCTCGAAGACCATGAGCTCTTGTCCCCATGGCATCAAAACTTGGTACTGAGTTGAAACACCGATATATGAAACATCTTCAATCTTGCCACCGCTCAAGATGTTTCCTGATGTAGGTGTTGCAAGGCGTGAGATTCGGAACTTCTCTGGTCGGATACCGGCCAAAATTGAGTTATCGACTGCATGTGAGCGGTTCTTGGCCAATGAAATCTTCTGACCGAAGAGCTCGACGATGTGGTTATCGCCATCATTGCCTGTGATTGTTCCCTTAATAAGGTTTGACTGACCAAGGAAGTTGGCAACGAATGCTGTCTTTGGATTGTCATAGAGATC
>JBEGSV010000085.1:0-6439 GCA_041179685.1 Actinomycetota bacterium | reverse complement strand
GAGATTATTGAAAATTGGGAGGCAATTAAGGCGAAAGAGAAGGGGCGTACTTCACCGATTGATGGAGTCGCAATGTCTCAGCCCGCGCTACCTCTCGTTTCAAAGTTGATTTATCGCGCAGATAAATATGGGGCAGAGCTCAAGATTGATGAATATACGAGCGAGGTACCTGCAAGTGAAGAGTCAGTGGGGGCAGCGCTGGCATCAGTGATTGCCTGGGCATATCAGCATGAGATAGACCCAGAATTGGCTTTACGAGGCGAGGCACGCAGGATGATCGAGCAGCTCTCGCGCTCAAGTCAGCAGTAATCGGCACGGTAAGATTGCCTCAGGTCGCTCAATGGAGAGCGCTGAAAATCTTCCAGCACTAACTCAATCCCTATCTCAATAGATAGTTATCTCTCGAAGGAGTACCCAGTGGCAATTATCGAAGCAATCGGCGCCCGTGAAATTCTCGACTCTCGCGGAAATCCAACAGTCGAGGTCGAAGTTCAACTCGAAGATGGCACACAAGCTCGCGCCGCTGTTCCAAGTGGAGCATCTACAGGTGCATTTGAAGCATCAGAGCTTCGCGATGGAGATAAGAAGCGATACCTCGGCAAGGGCGTTCTCAAGGCGGTTGCATTTGTCAACGATGAAATCGCACCTGCGATCGAAGGATATGACGCGCAGGATCAGCGCCTCATCGATTCAGAGATGATTGCACTTGATGGAACCCCAAATAAGTCACGCCTTGGCGCAAATTCAATTCTTGGTGTTTCACTCGCAGTTGCTAAAGCTTCTGCAGAGTCAGCAGATCTTTCTCTCTTCCGCTATGTAGGTGGACCAAATGCGCATGTACTTCCAGTTCCAATGATGAACATCCTCAATGGCGGTGCACATGCAGATACCAACGTAGATGTTCAGGAATTCATGATTGCACCTATTGGCGCAGCAACATTCCGTGAATCTCTCCAGTGGGGTGCAGAGATTTACCACGCGCTCAAGGCAGTTCTTAAGAAGCGCGGACTCGCAACTTCTGTTGGTGATGAGGGCGGATTCGCTCCAAACCTTGATTCAAACCGTGCCGCGCTCGATCTCATCATCGAAGCAATCTCAGCAGCAGGCTTTAAGCCAGGAACAGATATCGCACTTGCGATGGATGTTGCGGCAACAGAGTTCCATGATGCAGGTAAGTACAAGTTTGAAGGCAAGATGCTCTCTTCTGACGAAATGATTGCGTATTACGCAGATCTCGTAGCCTCATATCCAATCGTTTCAATCGAAGATCCACTCAATGAAGAAGATTGGGCAGGCTGGAAGTCAATGACCGCATCTCTCGGTTCTAAGATTCAGATCGTTGGAGATGACTTGTTCGTTACCAACCCAACGCGTCTTGCAAAGGGAATCGATACAGATACCGCAAACGCACTTCTTGTAAAGGTAAACCAGATTGGTACTTTGACAGAAACACTTGATGCAGTAGACCTTGCGCACCGCGCTAACTATCGCAGCATGATGTCTCACCGTTCAGGTGAAACAGAAGACACCACGATTGCTGATCTCGCAGTTGCAACAAATTGCGGTCAGATCAAAACTGGTGCTCCATCACGTACAGAGCGCGTTGCGAAGTACAACCAGCTTCTTCGCATTGAAGAGGAGCTCTCTGACGGCGCTGTCTACGCAGGTCGCCAGGCGTTCCCACGCTTTAAGGCATAAGGAATTTAGCAATGGTCCGCAGATCCACTGGTCGCGCGCGAGGAAAGAGTTACCGTTCGCGTAACTTGAACTTCAACCGTAACCAGGGATCTGGCCGGACCTTTGCTATTGCTGCGATTCTCTTCGCCTTGGCGCTCTTTCTTGCTCCACCCATTAAGAATTACTTCACACAGCGAGCACAGATAAGCGCGCTTGAATCTCAATTATCTAGCGACTATGCAGCCCTAGAAGCAGCTCGGAAAGAGTTGATGCTCTGGCAGGATCCAAATTACATAAAATCTCAAGCGCGCGAACGGCTTCACTTCGTGATGCCTGGTGAACGTCAATACATCGTTACCGGTGGTGAAGAGACGGAAGAATCTCAGAATTCTGGGATTAGTGTTGTCGAAAATCTTCCAGAGGGTCAACCTTGGTATACAAGAATGATTTCATCAGTAACTGAGGCAGGTAAGAAGTGAGCGACCGCACCCCAACTCAAGCCGACCTCGATATCATCGAACGCCAACTCGGCCGCACTCCTCGCGATGTTCATGCGATCTCTTATCGCTGCCCTTGCGGC
The DNA here is from genome assembly GCA_041179685.1 of Actinomycetota bacterium. GTDB lineage: Bacteria > Actinomycetota > Actinomycetes > Nanopelagicales > Nanopelagicaceae > Planktophila. Next base: position 4,182 of record JBEGSV010000085.1, on the reverse strand, counting down.
AATCCAGCGGTAGTTGAAACTCCACCACGTCTTGGCAACGGTGAACCTTTTCCAACTTTCTACTATGCCACTTGCCCGCGCCTGACTGCGGCCATTTCAACTCTAGAAACTACAGGTTTGATGGGCGAAATGAATGAGCGCCTTGCCACTGACCCTGTCTTGGCTGGCGAATATGCAGCTGCTCATGATGATTACATCGCTTCTCGTAGCGCGCTTGGTATCGAAGTTCCTGAAGTTGAAAACATCTCTGCCGGAGGAATGCCTGATCGTGTGAAGTGCCTCCATTCACTTGTCGCACACTCACTCTCAGCAGGCGCAGGCGTTAACCCGCTAGGTGATGAGGCGCTCTCAAAGCTGCCTGAATGGTGGAAGAGCAACCCATGCGAGTAGCAGCGATAGATTGCGGCACAAATTCAATCCGTCTATTGATTGCAGATATTGAAGGAAATAACTTCCGCGAAATCACGCGTCAGATGGAGGTTGTTCGCCTTGGTCAAGGTGTCGATAAAACTGGAGCATTTCATCCGGATGCAATAGCGCGAACCCTTGCTGCAGTTGATCTTTACGCCGCCGAGATTGCTAAACGAGGTGTTGAGAAGATTCGCTTCTGTGCCACCAGCGCTACCCGCGATGCGACCAACCGTGCCCTCTTTATCGATGGTGTGAAAGAACGGTTAGGCATCGAACCTGAAGTTATTGCAGGTGAAGTAGAAGCGGCTCTTTCATTTCAAGGCGCAACAAAGGATTTTGATAAAACGCAGGGACCCTTCTTGGTAATCGACATCGGTGGCGGATCCACAGAGTTTGTCTTCGGTACAGATTCAGTTGAGGCTGCGCGCAGTATGAATATCGGATGTGTCCGTATGTCAGAGCGCCACTTCACGGGCGACCAACCTGATCCAGGTCAGATTGCATCTGCCATCGAAGATATTGATGAGAATATCCGACAAGCAGCAAAGACTGTTCCGATCACCCAAGCAAAGACGGTGATTATGGTTGCAGGAACCGCGACGACAGTTGCAGCTGCAGCCCTTGATCTACCTGAATACGATCGCTATGCGATTCACCTTTCTCGAATCAGCTCAGAACGTGCTCACCATATTTCGCAATCACTACTTCGGGAAACTCGCGAAGAACGCGCAGCACATGGATATATGCATCCAGGTCGCGTTGATGTAATCGGGGCAGGCTCTCTCGTGCTTGATCGCATTATGGTGGCAACAGGGGCAACCGAATTTGTTGCATCCGAATCTGACATTCTCGATGGGATGGCTTGGTCACTTGTATAAGAAGTTAGAACTTCTTGATAAGGCGATTGTTAAATGCCACCAATGTCCACGTCTGGTTGAGTGGCGAGAAGAAGTAGCGGTCACTAAGCGCAAGGCCTATCAGAGCGAGAAATATTGGGGAAGGCCTGTTCCTGGCTTCGGTCCATCTGATGCTCGGATCGTCATTCTTGGATTAGCCCCTGGCGCCCACGGCGCAAACCGCACGGGACGGGTCTTTACTGGCGATAGTTCAGGAGATTGGCTCTATAAAGCGCTCTATAAAGCGGGTTTAGCAAAGATTCCAACTAGCACCTCGGCAAGTGATGGCCAGGAATTAATTGATACGCGCATCCTGTGCGCTGTTCGTTGTGCACCACCTGATAACAAGCCGACTACCGAAGAGAAGGCAACGTGTTCCGATTTCTTTACAAATGAAATCGCACTCTTGCTTCCAACCGCGAGATCATTTGTGGCACTTGGAAAATTAGCGTGGGATTCGATTGCGGTTACTCTCAAGGAACTTGGCTGCGATATTCCATCTCCTAGGCCCAAGTTTGGTCATGGAGAAAAATTTTCATTCACTGGCCCTGATGAAATCAAGCGGATTGTTATAGGAAGCTATCACCCCTCTCAGCAGAACACCTTCACCGGAAAACTTACGGAGAAGATGCTGGATTCGGCCATTGCACTGGCGCGAAAATAAATATTTTCGTATATGGTGCGCCGGTGAGCAAAATCCATCTCTTCGTCTCGGTCGATATTCGACCTGGCAAATATGACGAGTTTCTACAAAAGCTCACAACCCATGTCGAAACAATCCGTCGCGAAGAGGGTTGTCTTGAGATTAATATCTTCACTGAAGGCGAAAATCGCGATCAGTTGCATCTCTGGGAAGTATGGAGCAGTCAAGAAAGTTGGAGCGCCCATATGGAGAACGAGAACAGCGCAAAATGGCGTATCGCCTCGCAGGATTTAGTGGTGGGCGAGTCCATTAAAGTCCTTCACTCTGCTTAAAGAACAGCAACAACTTTTCCCGAGTCTTTTTCAAGTCTCATCTGAGTCCACTCCGAGTCTCATGAGCGATCAACAGCCTTAAGGCACGACCCTCCCTCTCGATTTTTCGATACCAAATCGTTATCTTCCCGGCGAGCAAATCCGTTGACAGGGCAAGGAGGCATACGAGTATCTTTTGCGACAACGTTGTCTCAGATGACTGGGGCACAGTTTTGAAGGTCGTTCTCAACCGAGAACAACTAGATGTCTTGAAAGGACACATTCAATGGCAACACTTCGCCACAAGGCTGTTAAGGCAGCTGCTGTAGGTATTGCACTTGCATTCACCGCAGCGGGCCTCACAGTTCCAGCACAGGCAGCAAACAAGTACACAATCGCATTCGTAATGGGTGCAGAGTCAGATCCATTCTTCCAGGCTATGAAGCTAGGTGCTGAAGAGCAGGCAAAGAAGAGCGGCGTAACACTCATCTGGCAGGGAGACCCATCACAGTACTCACCTGCAACACAGATTCCTGTTCTCGATCAGGTTCTTGCACAGAAGCCAAACGGTCTTGTTTTGATCCCAACAGATCCAACAGCACTTCAGGCTGCACACGACAAGGCGATTGCTTCAGGTATTCCTGTTGTTAACGTTGACACTCGCGTAAACGATCTTTCAAAGGCAACATCATTCATCACAGGCGATAACGCTGACGGTGGAGCAAAGGCTGCAGACACACTTGCAGCTGCAATCGGTTACAAGAAGGGCAAGACATACAAGGTCGTTGTTGGTCTTACATCAGCAACTGCTACAACAAACGTAGGTCGCCTCAATGGCTTCTCAGCTCAGATCAAGAAGAAGTACCCAGGTATCAAGATTGTTGAGAAGGCTTACTCACAGTCACAGCCATCAGTTGCAAACACAAACGTTTCTAACTGGCTCACAAAGTACCCAGATCTAGCTGGTATCTTCGCAATTGACGGAACAAACGCCGCTGGTGCAGCTGCTGCACTTCAGGCTAAGGGACTCACAGGCAAGATCAAGCTCATTGGTTACGATGCTTACCCAGCAAACGTGGCTCTTATCAAGAAGGGCGTTTTCACAGCTCTTATTGCACAGGATCCAGCTGCTGAAGCACGTCTAGCTATCCAGTACTTGGTTGCAACTCTTGACAAGAATGCTGCTGAAATTGCAAAGATCAAGAAGGAAGTTGTTATTCCTAACAAGGTCCTCACTGCAAAGACATCAGCTGCAGACCTCAAGAAGTACACATACGTAGCTAAGTAAGTAATTTACTCCCGGGTGAGGGTGGGCTGGTTTTGAGTTCTCTCAAGGCCAGCCCACTTACCCGTAGTACATTAAGCCCGAACATCAACAGTAATCAGGAGATAAAGTGAAAACGCTTGCAGAACGCGCAAAGTTAATAGCATCCAATCAGCAAGCAATGCTCCTCTTCGTTCTCTTAGGCATGATTGCCTTCTTCACATCGCAGAACCCAATCTTCTTCTCTAATGCTGTCTTCGGAAACATCATCTCTGATTGGTCACCGATTGTCCTCATTGCAGTCGGTCAGGCCTTTGTCATCATCTCTGGCGGAATTGATCTCTCTGTTGGCTCGACAGTTGCAATCTCTGGTGTTGTATCCGCACTTGCAATTCGCTCACTGACTGAAGATGGCCACAGCGCCACAACCGTTCTTATTCTTGGATTTCTTATCTCTGCAGCTATTGGTTTATTGGTCGGTGCAATTAACGCCTTCCTCATCACAAAAGCAAATATGGTGCCTTTCATTGCAACACTGGTAACAATGGGTGCAGGTGCAGGCCTTGCGATTGTTCTTACCGGTGGTGGACCTATCGGTGGTGGACCAGATGCCGCTATTCAACTTAGCGTTGCCAAGGTCGGTCCATTCTCATACCC
>JBEGSV010000084.1:0-3811 GCA_041179685.1 Actinomycetota bacterium | reverse complement strand
CCACTATGGCTGAGTTCATTTATACGATGAAGAAGGCGCGTAAAGCGCATGGTGAGAAGGTAATTCTCGACGACGTAACCCTGATGTTCCTTCCTGGGGCAAAGATTGGTGTTGTAGGCCCTAACGGTGCCGGTAAGTCGACCGTCTTGCAGATCATGGCCGGACTCCAGCAACCTTCCAACGGTGAGGCATACCTTTCACCTGGATACTCAGTTGGCATCTTGATGCAGGAGCCAAAGCTCAATGAGGAGAAGACAGTTCTTGAAAACGTTCAAGAAGGTGTCGCAGAGACGATGGAGATGGTTCGCCGCTTCAACGAGATCTCAGAAGAGATGGCAAATCCAGATGCAGATTACGACAAGCTCTTGGCTGAGATGGGCGAGCTTCAAGAGCAGCTTGATCACCGCAATGCATGGGAGCTCGACTCACAACTTGAGCAAGCGATGGATGCACTTCGTTGCCCACCAGGTGATGCGGATGTAAAGGTTCTCTCTGGTGGCGAAAAGCGCCGCGTTGCTCTCTGCAAGTTGCTCTTGGAAGCGCCAGATCTCTTGCTTCTCGATGAGCCAACTAACCACCTTGATGCCGAATCAGTTCTATGGCTTGAGCAACACCTTGCTAAATATCCAGGCACCGTGGTTGCGATTACTCACGATAGATACTTCTTGGACAATGTCGCTCAGTGGATTCTCGAGCTAGACCGTGGTCGTGCCTATCCATATGAAGGTAACTACTCAACATATCTCGAGACAAAGGCAGCTCGTCTCAAAGTTGAAGGCCAGAAAGATGCAAAGCGCGCAAAGCGTTTATCTGAAGAACTTGATTGGGTTCGACAGAATGCAAAGGGTCGTCAGGCCAAGTCAAAGGCGCGTCTTGCCCGATACGAGGAGATGGCTGCCGAGGCAGACAAGATGCGTAAATTGGACTTTGAAGAGATTCAGATTCCACCTGGGCCACGCCTTGGAAATATCGTTGTTGAAGTTGAGAACCTTGTTAAGGGCTTCGGAGATCGCGTACTTATCGATGATCTCTCATTCACGCTTCCACGCAACGGAATCGTTGGAGTTATCGGACCTAACGGAGCCGGTAAGACAACGCTCTTTAAGACAATCCTCGGTCTCGAACCAGCGGATTCAGGAAATGTGAAGATCGGCGAGACAGTAAAGATCTCTTATGTAGATCAGTCACGTGGCGGAATAGATCCAAAGAAGTCTTTATGGGAAGTCGTATCCGATGGACTCGACTTTATTAAGGTCGGACAGGTCGAAATGCCATCGCGTGCATATGTTGCAGCCTTTGGTTTCAAGGGTCCTGATCAGCAGAAGCCAGCGGGTGTTCTCTCAGGTGGAGAGCGCAACCGACTTAATCTCGCACTCACCCTGAAGCAGGGTGGAAACCTCTTGCTTCTCGATGAGCCAACAAACGACCTTGATGTTGAAACATTGGGTTCACTTGAAAATGCACTCCTCGAATTTCCGGGTTGCGCAGTAGTGATCTCTCACGATCGTTGGTTCTTGGACCGCGTTGCAACACACATCTTGGCTTATGAAGGTGATTCAAAGTGGTTCTGGTTTGAAGGAAACTTCGAGTCATACGAGGAGAACAAGATTTCTCGCCTTGGTGCAGATGCGGCACGCCCACATCGTGCGACCTACCGAAAGCTCACTCGCTAATGATTTACACAAATCAACAGTTTGTGCGCTGGGATGACATTGATGCATTTGGTCATGTCAATAATGCAAAGTACCTCACCTATATTCAAGAGGCTCGCTTCCAGTGGTCGTTCTATGAGGTAAAGGCCGAGGGGGAGCAGCCAACTCTTCTTGAGATGGTTGTTGCGCGCAATGAAATTGATTACCTCGTTCCAATTTACGAGGGCGGGCTTTTCTACGATGTAAATATTTGGGTTGAATCAGTTGGCAATAGCTCTTTTGTTCTCGGCTATGAAATCGTCGGAAAAGATGGCGTAATCCATGCCAAGGTCAAGAGCGTGCAGGTCGCAGTTTCCATGGAGACAAAGAAGTCACGACCATTGACTGATGCAGAGAAGGTTTTTCTCGCTAAGTACACTCGCGATTAAGTAAGGCATCTGCGATGAAGAAGTTACATCCAGCCTGGACTGCGCTCGTAGTCACCTTCTTCACCTTGATGGCTACAGCAGGATTTAGATCCGCCCCTTCAGTGACGATTGTTCCCCTGGAGGAAGCCTTCGGTTGGACCCGCTCTCAGGTCTCTCTTGCTATCGCCATCAATGTTCTTCTCTATGGCCTGATTGCACCCTTTGCCGCCGCCTTAATGGAGCGATTTACCGTACGCAAGGTCATCATGACCGCGCTCACCTTTGTGGCTCTCAGTGCAGCATCAACAATCTTGATGACACAACCATGGCATCTCTGGCTGCTCTGGGGCGTATGCGTTGGTATCGGCACCGGATCGATGGCGCTGGTCTTTGCCGCAACTGTTGCCAATAGATGGTTTGTTAAACATAAGGGCTTGGTTGTTGGCGCGCTGACTGCAGCAAGTGCAACCGGTCAACTGATCTTCTTGCCGTTGCTCTCTCACTTTGCCGTCAGTTATGGATGGAAATCTGTTTCGATCACCATAGCAATTGCATCTCTTGCAGTGGTGCCCCTGATCTACTTCTTTTTCAAAGAAAGTCCAGAGTCAGTTGGAACAACCCCGTATGGCGCCCCTGCAGATTGGCAGCCGCTTCCAAAGAGCGAACTTTCAGCTTTTCGTTTAGCAATTGACACAATTCAGAAGGCGAAATCAAACCGCGACTTTCAAATTCTCTTCTTTACCTTCTTTGTCTGCGGACTCTCTACCAATGGACTTATCGGCACACACTTCATCCCAGCCGCTCATGATCATGGAATGGCAGCGCCGGTTGCAGCATCTCTTCTAGCCTTAGTGGGCGTCTTTGATGTGATTGGAACTCTCTTCTCTGGCTATCTCACCGATAAATACGATCCAAGAAAGCTGCTCTTCTTCTACTACGGACTACGTGGCCTCTCGCTCTTCTTGCTTCCATCAATTCTCTTCTCAACAGTCCACCCATCAACGCTCGTCTTTGTCATCTTCTATGGCCTCGATTGGGTTGCAACTGTTCCTCCCACTTTAGTTCTCTCTCGAATAGTCCTTGGCCCAGGGCGCGGAACGATTGTCTATGGTTGGGTCTTTGTTGCCCATCAAATAGGCGCATCTGTTGCAGCTATTGGCGCTGCTGTTTTGCGCGTGCAATTAGGTGATTATGCAGCTGCCTTCTATATCTCGGCTGCGATGTGTTTGGTCTCTGCGATAGCAGTCTTGCGAATCGCTCAAGGCAAAAGTGCGAGTGAGTTGAGGGTATAAATGGCTGAACGCGATACAACTAACTATTACGAACTCTTCGGAGGAGAACCATTCTTCGCAGATCTCGTCTCTCAGTTCTATGCACGAGTTGCCACAAATGAGATCCTGCGCCCGATGTATCCAGAGCGCGATATGGCAGGTGCAGCCCGCCGACTCCAAATGTTCTTAGAGCAATATTGGGGAGGACCCACGACCTATTCAGAGGAGCGCGGCCATCCACGTTTGCGAATGCGCCATGCAGGCTTTCATATCGGTCCAGCAGCCCGCGATGCCTGGCTGACTTGTATGCGCGAGGCAGTAGATGGCATGGATATGGAAGATCAAGGCAGAGAGAAGCTCTGGCGATACCTCGAAGGCGCAGCTGAGCACCTACTTAATAGTTTTGAAGATTAAACCTTCGTTACTTCTTTGATTTATTTCCAACAACGAGAATTTCGCCATTACGTAGGTACCAGAGCGT
>JBEGSV010000083.1:0-7173 GCA_041179685.1 Actinomycetota bacterium | reverse complement strand
AAGATCATTCCAGTAGCGATTGCAGGTCCGATTGCAGCAATGCCGTAACCGATGACGTTAAGTGAGCCTGTCATGTTTCTACCTTTCTTACTGAAGAAGCGAAGTTACTTCCCCAATTCTTTTCTTACCTAGTGGTTAGTGCTCGTCAGCTAATGAGCCGGCGATATAGAGAGCGGTCAAAAGTGTGAAGATGTAGGCCTGAAGGCACTGCACCATGAATTCGAAGAATGTCAGCAGGATTCCCATTGCGAAAGCAAATGGTGAGACGAGCTTCAAACCGATAACTCCAGCAAGGAGGTGTTCTCCGCCGAGGATAAAGACGAGCAGAAGCAAGTGGCCTGCGAACATATTTGCAAAGAGACGAAGGCCCAAAGTAAATGGGCGGACAACGAAGAATGTTGCAATTTCAATCGGTGTCAGAAGTACATAGATCGCCTTTGGCACACCTGGCATAAATGCAATGCCCTTGAGGTAATGGCCAACGCCCTGCTTCTTCATTCCGACAAAGTGGTAAACCAAGTAGGTAATGATGGCGAGCGCGTAAGGGAATCCCACGTGTGACATTGCAGAGAACTGCAAGAGTGGAACGATTGAGAAGACATTGTTGACGAGAACAAAGGTGAAGAGGGTGAAGAGGTATGGCACAAAGCGCATGAACTCAGGACCCAGGATGTCCTTTGCAAGACCGTTGCGGACAAAGTCGTAGACGAGTTCGCCAGAGAATTGAAGTTTTCCTGGAACTACAAGCGCCTTACGAGATGCTGCAATAAAGAAGATTGAGATAAGGATGACTGAGAGCGCAACGAGCAATACCGGCTTAGTGAGCCATTCGATATTTTCAAAGATTGGAGGAAGATCAAAGTCTTTAACGCCGGGAGGAGTAAATCCCTCGTCACCGCTGAGCTTTAGATGCATTGCCATCCCTCAGATTTTTTAAGGCCTGAATCGCTTTCAGACGAGGCAAAGATTAGGGGGTAGGAAGGCTTCCTGAGAAATCGAAAACTAGTGGCTCGCGCCACGTTTTTCCTGCTTATTCGCGTCCGCAAGCCCGTCAATTTGGAACGCTACTCGCGTCCAAACCTCAGCCAGATCAGGTAGAGCGCCCCGCCCATGCCCAGGAGGAAGCCCACAAGGGTGAGGTAGGAGGTATTGAGGTACTTATCAGCGAGATATCCCGCTCCACCCCAGAAAAGGAGGCCAGAGAGCATGTAGCCGACGATGGTCCAGAGCGCATCTGCCTCGCGATTATTTGCCATGGGTGGATCTCCTCTACTGCTTAGGGGGTAATTGTAGATGAAGTTTGAGGGCCAAATAGGCCTTGATCTCTCCCCCGAGCCAGGCGAAGGTCGCGGCCACAGCGCTGAGAGCAAATGCCTTTCGGTCACACATATCAGCTGGGACGAAGGTCGTAATCAGCCAGAGAAAGACTCCAAGAGCTAAGACCTTGGCCATATAGGAGAACATTGCGATTGCCATCGTCATCACCGGATCAAGATCGCGAGTCAGGCGAGCTGCTCCAATATTTGTTGCAAAGAAAATCACAACAACGAATTGGGCAAGGAGAGCGCCAACAAATCCAGCGCTGCCCTTCATCCATGTTGATGCGATGAGAGAGATTACGCCGACAACGATCGTCGGAATAACGGCTCCGCGAAGGAGCGCTCGCTCGGTGCTCATGCAGTAATTACCTTCTCTGCGTTCTGTGCTTTATAAAATTCTGGTCGCTGACGTTGAAAAAGAATGGTGAAGATAAGTAGAACTGCAAAGACGACGCCAGCAACCCAGAGCGGTGTAAATGCCGAAATTGAAACTGGGAAAGCGATTGTCGCTGTCCAGAAATACATGATCAGCGCCGTGCGAGCTTGGGTATTGCCAGCACGCATAATGCGGTGATGAATGTGTTCTTTATCTGAAGAGAATGGTGATTTACCTGCGCGCAATCGTCGAATGATTGCTGAGAACAAATCAACGAGCGGAATTGCCAACACTGCCAACGGAAGAGCTAGTGGAAGAAGCGTTGGCCCTAGCTTCTCTGCTGAAATTGCGTTGGGATCAATCTGACCAGTAAGGGTGATGGCAGAGGCTGCTAAGAGCAGTCCTAGCAACATCGAGCCAGAGTCACCCATAAAAATCTTTGCTGGATAAGCATTATGGGGCAAGAAGCCAATACAGAGACCGATGATGATTGCAGTGATGAGCGAAGGTGAACCAGCGCGACTAAAGCCGTAAATAACGGCCAATAAGTAAGCAAATGCGAAGAACGCTGCACCGGAGATTGCAACGATTCCAGCGGCGAGACCATCTAGCCCATCGATGAAGTTAACGGCGTTGATAGTCACAAGCACGATAATGATTGTGAGTAATTGGCCAATACTTGGTGGCAGAGTCATTACGCCGTTAATCGGTAGCCAAAAGATTTGTACTCCGTAGATGAGCAAGATTCCGGCGGCGAGAGATTGTCCTGCAAGCTTTGTAAGTGCATCGAGTTCGAATCGATCATCGACCATGCCCAGCACAACTAAGAAAGTTGCGGCGAGAAAGATTCCGATTGTTTCGCGAGTAAATGATTTCCCAACCAATGAGAGGTGATGCACCATCGCAAATGTGACTGCCATACCAATCCACATTGCAACGCCACCCCAACGCGGTGTGGGAGTCGTATGGACATCGCGTTCGCGAATCTTTGAAACTACTCCGAGGCGGATTGCGAACTTGCGAACATATGGTGTGACGACATAACAGATAGCGGCTGCAAGAAGCAGCGTTACGAGGTACTCACGCATTTCTTAAGCGCTCTTGACTTATGCCTGATAGATAGGAAATTGTGCAGTGAGAGCGTGAACCTCAGACTTAATTGCAGCATGAGTTGACGCATCATCGCTCTTGATAGCACGTGAAATCAATGAAGCGATTGTCTTCATCTCATCAACGCCCATTCCCTGAGTTGTTGTTGCAGGTGTACCTACGCGAATACCTGAGGTTACAGATGGTGCCTCTGGATCAAATGGGATTGAGTTCTTATTGAGAACGATTCCAGCTGCACCGCAACGCTCGTCGGCAACCTTGCCATTGACTCCGGTCGAGCGAATATCAATGAGAGCAAGGTGGGTTTCGGTGCCGCCAGAGACTGCGCGCATTCCCTCTGCTTCCAGTGCTGAGGCAAGAGACTTCGCATTGACGATGACATCCTTTGCATACTTTTGGTACTCAGGGGTTGCGCACTCTGCAAGAGCAACAGCCTTTCCGGCAACAGCAGACATGATTGGTCCGCCCTGCATTCCGGGGAATACCGCCTTATCGATTGCCGCGGCATGTTCTGCCTTCGTCAAAATCATGCCACCGCGAGGGCCGCGAAGAACTTTATGTGTTGTAAATGAGACTACATCGGCATATGGAACTGGTGATGGGATTGCCTTACCAGCAACGAGTCCGATGAAGTGAGCTGCATCAACCCACATGATCGCCCCGACTTCATCACAGATCGCGCGCACCTTTTCAAAGTCAATCAGAGATGGGTAGGCAGTGGCACCAGAGCAGATCATCTTTGGCTTATTTGCAATCGCTAGATCGCGAAGCTCGTCATAATCAATGAGTTCGTTATCTTGGCGAACGCCGTAAGAGACGATGTTGAACCACTTGCCCGAGAAGTTGACCTTGGAACCATGGGTGAGGTGACCACCATGTGGCAGTGACATCGCAAGGACGGTATCTCCTGGCTTGGTGAATGCCTGATAGACCGCAATATTTGCACTTGCTCCAGAGTGTGGCTGCACATTTGCATGTTCTGCACCGAAGAGGCTCTTGGCACGATCGATGGCAATGTTTTCTGCGATATCCACTTCTTCGCAGCCACCGTAGTAGCGCTTACCCGGATATCCCTCTGCATACTTATTAGAGAGAGTGGAACCGAGAGCTGCCAATACAGCGCGCGAAGTGAAGTTCTCTGATGCGATTAACTGCAAATTTGTTTGCTGGCGCTTGAGCTCTGAGAGAAGAACTGCTGCAATTGCAGGATCCTGCTTCGTGAGAAGTTCGAAATCTGGGCCGTAGAAAGTATTGGACATGGCCTTAGCCTATTGGCTCGTCGCCAGAAAGGGCAGGCACGACTGCGGCTAGCTGCTCACGAGTGATGGCGCCTTCTCGAATAATGGTCAATCCAGTGGAATCTGATTCGATAATTGTTGTTGCCGGGCCTTCTGGGAGTTCGCCCGCCTCAAACATCACTGCGAGATCTGATTCAAGGACGAAGATGCGATCGGTATCGCGCGCTGGCTTCTGACCTACGCGCGCAGCGCTTGCTGTTGCCAATGGACCGGTTTCTTTGAGGAGCGCTGAGACAAAGGGTGAACTTGGCACGCGCACGCTAAAGCGATCGAGAGATTGATTATCACCGAGATTCCAACGTAGCCCCATGTTGGGACGTAAGTTAAATGAGATTAGCCCTGGCCAAAATTCATCCATCAATGCGCGCGCATCAGGTGTTACATCTCTTGCCAGGCCTGTGATGGTCTCCCCCGAATGAATAAGAACTTGAGCGGCAACTCCAAGCGCATCTCCACGTAAGACATGCATCGCACGAACAGCAAACTCCGAGAATGCATCGGTGAGGAAGACGTAGCCATGTTCAAGTGGTGCGCAGATAATGTAACCATCGCGAATTCCCTTTGCAGCAAGGGCTATGTGATCTTTGAGATCACCTTCAAGAAGATTAATTCTCTCCATGGCTCAATTATCTCCGGATTCCTGTGGTAAATCGAGGACGCCCAACTAGATCGTTATGAAGCTCAACTTCATCAAAATCCTTGAGCATCGCTGCGGCAATATCGACTGGCTGGCTTTCATGATGTTCAATCGCTAAGAATCCACCGCGCTTCAAGAGGCGTGCTGCCGCGTTGATAAACCTTCGAGGAATCTCCATTCCATCACTTCCGCCGAAGAGAGCGATGGCTGGTTCGTGGTCGGCAACATCCTTAGGGAGCGCTTGCCCATTTGGAATATAAGGAGGATTGGCAATGACGACATCGCATTTGACGCCATCGAGGGCATCTTCGACATCAGCTTCGATGATGCGAACTGTTTCGTCGATGCGAGAGACATTTTTACGTAGCCATTGCGCGGCAGCAGGGTCTTTCTCAACTGCAACCAGATGCGTGCGTGGCGCCTCGGTTGCTATAGCCAAAGTCAGCGCACCAGATCCTGCACCGAGGTCGACAACGCTCACTGCGCCTTCACGACTTTCAATATTCTTCAACACCGCCTCGACGAGAAGCTCGCTCTCTGGGCGAGGAACGAGCACGCCTGGTCCGACTTGAAGTTCGAGGTATCTAAAATATGCAACGCCAGTGAGATATTGCAGCGGCTCATGGGCGCATCTGCGATCGAGTAGCTTCCAGAAGGTTTCTTCAATGATAGTTGTATCGCCAATTGCGACTATTGCATTCTCGACCGTGACCGGATTATGGAGATCCATCCGCGAGATGCCTAGAACATGTGCCAACAAATGTTCTGCATCAACTTCCGGAAAACCCGCCGCACTTAATTGTTCTTTGCCGCTGCGAAGAAATTCCTTGAAAGTTAGCTCCATTGCAATTAGCTCGTCGCAGAGAGTTTTGCTGCCTTGTCGGCATCGAGGAGAGCCTGAATGACATCATCGAGTTCGCCATTGAGAACAGCATCTAAGTTATTGGATTTGTAATTAACGCGGTGATCGCTGAGGCGATTCTCTGGGAAGTTATAGGTACGGATGCGCTCTGAACGATCTACTGTGCGGACCTGGCTCTTGCGCTCTGCAGCAGCTGCTGCATCTGCCTGCTCTTGAGCATGTGCAAGAAGTCGCGCACGCAAGATACGGAGAGCGGATTCCTTATTCTGAAGCTGCGATTTCTCATTCTGGCATGAGACAACAATTCCGGTTGGAGCATGTGTCAATCTCACGGCAGAGTCAGTTGTATTAACTGACTGGCCACCAGGACCTGATGAGCGATAGACATCAACGCGAACATCATTCATATTGAGTTCGACATCGACTTCTTCCGCCTCTGGCAAGATCAGTACTCCGGCAGCTGATGTATGAATACGTCCCTGGCTCTCTGTTTCAGGAACGCGCTGTACGCGGTGCACGCCACCTTCAAATTTCAAACGTGCATAAGGTGACTCACCTGGCTGTGGAGTGCCTTTTGATTTAATCGCCATCGAAATATCTTTGAAGCCGCCGAGATCTGCTTCAGTAAGGTCAATGACTTCAACCTTCCAATTGTGCTTCTCTGCATAGCGTTGATACATGCGGACCAAGTCACCAGCAAAGAGCGCAGATTCATCTCCACCAGCACCTGCCTTGACCTCCATAATGACATCACGATCATCATTGGGATCGCGTGGCAATAGCAACTCTTCTAACTTATCTGCGGCGGCAGCAACGGTTGCCTCCATCGCTGGTATCTCTGCTGCAAACTCTGGATCTTCAGCGGCCATCTCGCGCGCTGCGACGAGATCATCATTGGCGCTCTTCCAGGCATTGAATCCGGCGACTACAGGACCGAGTTGGGCGTAACGACGCCCGAGCTTGCGAGCATTGTTCTGATCTTCGTGGATTGAAGGATCAGCCATCTTTGCTTCAAGCTCTTGGTATTCGCGCACCATTTCATGTGCGGATGCAAAACGATCATCGGTCATCTGACTTCTCCTTTGCAATCACGTAAAGTCTTTCGAAAATATAAATGGGAAATAAAAAGACCGCCCGCAGCTCGAATAAACGAGCTGCGTTGGCGGTCTAATTGGAAAGCTACTTCTTGCCGAAACGCTCTTCGAACTTTGCGACGCGTCCACCGGTATCGAGGATTCGCTGCTTGCCTGTGTAGAACGGGTGGCAGACTGAGCAAACTTCAACGTAGATAGATCCGCTAGGAACTGTTGAGCGAGTTACAAACTTCTCGCCGCAACCACAAGTTACCTGGGTCTCTTTGTACTCTGGGTGGATCTCTGGCTTCATGCTTCAACTCTTTTCTTTACCTGGGTCCGGACCTTCAATTAATTGAAGGGCTGCGGTGAACCAGAAGGGCTAGGCGGAAATCATCCCGTAAAAGCACTCAACCGCAAAATCCACGCGGGATTCTGCGGTTGAGCGAGGGGAAGTAAAGGTTATGAAGCCTTAGGCGCCTTTGTTGGCTTTGCTGG
>JBEGSV010000082.1:0-14842 GCA_041179685.1 Actinomycetota bacterium | reverse complement strand
CCATCTCTGGATCAAGTGGGGCAAGTACCTGTGGGGCTGCTTCGACAACGGTTGTGGGAATGCCCTTATGAACGAGGTTCTCGGCAATTTCTACACCGATAAAGCCGCCACCAATGACAACAGCGTTCTTCGGCTTGGCATTCACGCGATTAGCGATCTTTTCGACATCTTCAACGGTACGAAGTGTGAGTGCACGTTCGATACCAGGAATCGGAGGTACGACTGGTGATGCACCTGGACTAAGAATCAGCTTGTCGTATGAAAGTACATACTCTTCGTTCTTAAGCCAATCTTTTACTGTGACAGTCTTGGCAGCGGGATCGATTGAAGTCACTTCAGTTGCCACTCGAACATCGAGCTTAAATCGAGCATGAAGTGAAGCAGGTGTCTGCAATAGCAGCGCATCTTCTTCTTCGATGACGCCACCTACGAAATATGGAAGACCACAGTTTGCGTAACTAACATGGCCGCTCTTTTCGAGGACAATAATTTCAGCATCGGCATCGAGACGGCGCATGCGGGTAGCAGCAGACATTCCGCCTGCTACTCCCCCGACGATAACTACGCGCATTTATGCCACCACAGGAAGGCCAGCTGATTGCCAGCTACCGATACCTTGGTCAAGGTTGAAGAGCTTGGTAAAGCCAGCCTTTGACATAGTCTCTACCGCAATACGTGAACGGCGTCCGCTCTGACAATAGATTGCATAAGTCTTTGTCTTATCAAGATTTGCGATTTCACCTTCAAATGTCATGCCCTCAACATCGATATTGATTGCGCCATCGATATGGCCGGCATAGAACTCACCTGATGTGCGAACATCGAGAAGGACAACGCCTGCCTCTTGTGACTTAGCCTGAAAATCTGTTGGATTGAGATCAACAGCTGCTGATGAACCTCCACAAGATGTGAGTGCGAGAGTTGATGCGAAAATTACTGCAATGAGCTTCTTCATTCTTTTATATCTTTTCTATTAGGCGAGGCTGAGGAATAGTTTTTGAAGTTTTTCTTGTACCGCTTTGCTGTCGTTCTTATCGTCGACGATGCATTCACGCAGGCTGGTTGAGAGCAAGGTGAATGCCGCAGTGTTTACTGCCTTGCTAACAGCTGACATCTGAGTCACGATTTCATCGCAGTTGCGACCTTCATCGAGCATGCGAATAACTGCAGCAAGCTGACCATGGGCGCGCTTGAGGCGCTTAGAAATCGCGACGATTTGCTCTTCATCTTGAAGAACGTGTGTGGGTTCAATTTTCTTCGCCATGGTTAGTGATCCCCTTTAAAAATCATTGCAACCATTCGTAGATTGAGGCTTATAAATCTCCACAGTTGAAAGAAGATGTTCTTTCGCATCTTGAGGGTTTTATCAATAGGACGTGGCGCCCCTGATAAATCTGCAAAGTTATCCATCGCTTCTCTCCTATTCCGGAATCAAGAACCAGAAAGGTCTGGCCTTTGCTTTGTAGATGAACATGACATGGAGCATGTACTTAATCCAGTGACCGGCTAGGCCAATTTCACCAAAGGTATCTTTGGAAGATCGACCGACTCCTGGGTACTTCTCATAATCAGGAACTACGGGATACATAGTCATCGCAGCTGCAGATCCATTTGTAAATCCGGCGCCGGCAGATGCCACACATGCAGCGCCCATATTGGCCATCGATGCACCATGAACTTTGCCGTTTACTCCGCGCTTGATCTGATCAATGATTGTCAGAGCCGCAGTCTTTCCCATAACACCTGATGGCATTCCGGTACGTGGAGGAGATGGTGCAATCAAAGTTCCAGTCGCACTAGTGCGAGGCTTTGAAATCTGATGTGGTGGAGCAAATGCAATTCCAACCGCAAAGACATTTGGAAATGCCGGTACCTGATAGGTAGTTGGCCAATCTTCTGCCTTCCACTCTTCATAAGGCTTTGGTGTGTAGTTGGCATCTACTTTCATGAAGCCAGATGGAGCAAAGAGCTCTGATGTGATCTCCTCGCCCGCTTTGTTAAATGCCTTGATATCTGCGCCGCGAAATGGTGGAAGCAACATTGCGAAGTCAAAGTCGAGTGTGCGCTTTACGCCATCGAGCTGTTCATAATGAATAACGCCAGCTTCAACCTTTGAAACGTGTGATTGCAGAATTGCCTTTACTCCACGCTCTAGGAAGAGTGATTCGGTCCACAACTTTGAATTTGTCTGGAATCCACGTTGCGCAAATGACATTCCGCCTACACCGAAATCGCCGAGTTCGTACTCGTTGGTGAGGTAGATGACTTCTGCCAGATCGCGAACACCTGCTTGAACAAGTTCATGCTCAACATTGAATGTGTATTCAAAAGCTGCGCCTTCACAAGTACATGTTCCATGTCCGACGCCGATTACTAGGCGCTGCTTCTGACCTGCCTTGAGCTTTGCGATAACTTCCTGGAATTTATCAGCGGCCTCAATGGCATGGCCTGCTGTGCAGACAGAGACAGTGTGTCCATCAGGACCAAGACCTTCTGTTGCAGCGAAGTTCAACTTTGGTCCGGTTGCATTAATCAAATAGTCGTATTCGATCTGAGCCTCTTGTCCCGCCTTCTCGGGATTTGTGTACTTGATTGTCACAAAACCCTTGTCGTGGTCCTTATCGCCTTGCGGGTGAATTGACGTTCCAAGAGCTTGGTGAAATTCAATTCCCTTGCGCTTATAAATTGGCGCTAACGGGAATGTCACCTGCTCGGCGCTCATCTTTCCAACGCCAACCCAAATATTTGAAGGAATCCAGTTCCACTTTGAGTTGGGAGTCACCATGACGATTTCATGGTTCTTTCCTAATGATCGGCGCAAGTGAAGGGCTGCTGTATGCCCTGAAATACCTGCACCTAATACGACTACACGGGCCATTGCTCTCTCCGCCTCAGCCCTTAATTACACTTACAAATTTGATCTTCGGGAAGGCCAGCCAGGGCATCATCGATATGACCGCCACATCCTGACCATGTGTACTTCTTGCACTTGCTACAGATGACTCTTGAACACATTGAAATTGCCTTTCTTTCGAGTGCTAGCCCCTTCTCGGAGCTACTTTTTTGGATACCCCTAGGGGTATGCTGAAACTGTACCAGATGGCCTGGTCTTGTCAATGAGGAGAGAGAAATGACAAAGAAAGTAGTGGTGCTGGGAGCGAATTTTGGTGGTCTTACAGCTGCGCTATCGCTTAAGAAGGATCTCAAGCAGGATGTAGACGTCACAGTTGTCAGCGATCGTGATTACTTCCTTTATAACCCATCCCTAATCTGGTTGCCATTTGGTCATCGCGACCAGTCAAATGTGACCTTTAAGGTCCGACCAATTTTGGAGAAGAATCAAGTTCACTTTATTAATGCAGCTGCAGATGAGATTAAGCCCAACCTCCATAAAGTCGAACTAGCCAATGGCGAGAGCCTTGATTATGACTATCTTGTAATTGCCACAGGTACGCGGAATAAGCCGGAACAGGTTTCAGGTTTGATTGAAAACACCTCCACCATCACCACATTGGAGGATGCCGAGAGCGCGGCTCAGCAGTGGAAGCGTTACTTGGAAAAACCTGGCGACATAGTTATTGCAGCCACCCAAGGAGCTAGTTGCTTTGGTGCTGCATATGAGTTCCTCTTTAATACCTCATATCAACTGAAAAAGGCTGGGCTGAAAAAACAAGTCAAGCTGTCTTATGTAACGTCGGAGCCATTCTTAGGTCATTTCGGCATTGGCGGACTCAATCATGGCGAGCAATTACTTGGAGCATTTCTTAAGAAAGAGAAGATCTCTGCTTATACAAATGTCGCACTCGATCATGTTGATCAAGGCCGAATGGTTACAACCGAAGGCGTAAATCATGATTTCAAGTGGTCAATGACAATTCCACCTTTTGTAGGGCAAGACTTTCTCCGCAAAACAGAGGGTCTGGTGAATGCAGGGGCATTTGTCGATGTTCGCCCAACGTATCAATCTCTCAAATGGGATGATATCTATGCAGTTGGATTAGCTGCAGCTGTAACGGCACCGTGGACAACTCCGACACCTGTCGGTGTTCCGAAGACAGGTTTTCCGACCGAACAAATGGCGCATGTTGCCGCGAAGAACATTGCCGCTCAGATTCGTGGCCAATTCCCACGGCACGAGAAAGAATTCGGTGATATTCCCGCAGTTTGCATTATGGATGCGGGCAATAACGGAGTACTGATACTTGCCGACAAGATGCTTCCGCCGAGAAAGTATGGGTTATTGATACCTGGCCCTCAGAATCACGCGGCGAAATTAATCCTAGAGAAGTACTTTATCTGGAAGATGAAGGCGGGTCGTGTCAATCTCCCATAAAGGCCCACATAGCGGCAACTAAAGAATCCCACCCAGCGACTATCTCTCCGAATCGCTGGGTGGGTTTTTACTCCTAGTTAACTCTCAACATCATCATTGAGCGCAGGCGAGGTGTAATCCAACGAGTCGGCGATGATTTCGACATTGGAGACCAGCGATAAGCCACGCACTATCTGGGCAGTCTCTACCTTGCTGGTGTTTGAGACCAGGATCTGTGTGAGGGCATTAGTGGCGGTTCGAATGTCATCGGTTGGGCTATTGGTAGCGCCAATTATTTCCTCTGGATCTTCGATATGTGCAGTGAGTGCATAACTAGCTGTCGATAAGACAACTGCAGTTTCCTTCTTTGCAATATCGGCAACTCCGGCATCGATTGAGGCATCAAATAATGTACGTGCAATTACTCGAATCTGAACCAAGGTATGTTCGATTGCCAAACTTTCAAGTGATGCCTTCTCGGCTTCTTCTCGCTGCCCCAAACGAATCCACCGCGAATAACCTTTTGCTTCATTGGTTTGAATACGCAGCTCAGGGAGCTTTCTTACGAGTGCGCGGGCTCGCGCCAGCCAATGTCCGGCATCTTCTTGTGTATACCCGGAGGCAACTCCCTCAGACATCTCTGCCAATAGTTCGGCACCTTGAAAACCCAATTTATTGAGTAGGTCATAAGTGCGATCGATTGGTGTCTTCGGGTGGGAGAAGAACGAAAAGGCAATTCCGGTAAGTGCACCTACCAAAGTAGCGCCAAGTCTGTGTGCAACAGTGCTTTCAGAGAGATCTGGCCCAATGATGATCATAGCCACGACTGGCACGTTGACAGAGGCGATACTGCCCAAGCGAAGAACGGCTGCCAAAATTGAACAAGTAAGGATTGTTAGGCCGATTGAGAAGAAGCCAAGGCCGAGATAGTGCACTGAGATAGTGGCAACAATGGCGCCGATAAGGTTTCCAAGAATTTGTCCGAAGCCTTCACGAAGTGAGCGGTGGAGGCTAATTCTCACTGTCAATGTACAAACAATTGCCGCAACGATTCCGCCTCGGTCGCCTAGTTGATTACCAATCAGCCAGGCAGTTCCTCCAGCAAGACTGGCAACGATTATCTGTCTATACCAGAGGAGATCTTTAAACATTACTTCTCTTCGAGAATAAGTGAGACAGAGTTGATGCACCAACGCTCGTCAGTAGGAACGTCATAACCTTCGCCCTTAAATACGTGGCCAAGGTGCGAATCGCATTTACCGCAGCGTACCTCGGTGCGAATGCGAGGCGCTAATGAGCGATCCTCCAAGAGGCGAACAGAGTCGCTCTCGCTTGGCGCATAGAAAGAAGGCCAACCGCAACCTGAATGAAACTTGGTCTCGGATCTAAAGAGCTCATTGCCGCATGCCTTACAGCGGTATGAGCCGACCTTGTCGGTATCGGTGTATTCACCAGTGAAGGGGCGTTCGGTTGCACCCTTGCGGAGGACCTCATAAGAAAGCGGATCGAGCTTCATTGCGAGCTCTGCCTCATCGAGGTTAGCTGGGTTTGAGATGTTCTCCATGCCTTAACTTTAGAGCCATTGCACTATCGGCGCATTTCTTCTCGAGTTAGACTCGCGATATGACATGGTCGGCTCCAACCAATGCAGAGGTAAAGGCTCTTCTTGAAAAATCGAAGAACGTTGCCATCGTTGGAATCTCAAATAAAGAGGATCGAGCCAGCTATCAGGTGGCTAAGTGGCTTCAGCAACACTCACACTTCACGCTCTTCTTCGTTAATCCTGTCATCGATGAAGTCCTAGGTCAGAAGTGTTTTGCATCCCTGGCAGATATTCCAGAACCAATCGATATCGTTGATGTCTTTCGAAAAGCAGAGGATTGCCCTTCAGTTCTAGAGAAGGCAATCGCAGTCAGTGCTAAATCAATCTGGCTTCAGTTGGGAATATCAAGTGTTGAAGTTGCAACTGCTGGATCTGCAGCAGGGCTTGAGGTAGTGATGAATCGCTGTATCAAGATTGATTACGCAAACTTGATTTAAAGTCCAGTTACCTTCACTGCCGCAAGTGCTACGCCGGCCACGATTACCCAAGCAATCATTCCCATCGCCATCGGACGTGGTCCTATTGCGCGGATCGCCTTCCATCGAACACCAGACCCAAGGGCCACGAGACCTGCACCAAGCAATAACTTGCTGACGAGGACTGTGTAATCAAGAAGGGTCTCATTGATTTCGAAGAGATTGTGAATTGTTGCCACTGCGATAAACCCGAGAACAAAGTATGGAATCAATGGAACTTTTGCACCTGTTGTCTCGCTCTTACCTTGCGAGGTGAGCCACTTGCGATGGCGAATTGAGAGAATCAAAACAATTGGTGCGAGAAGACATACGCGAGCAAGCTTTACTACGATCGCATATTTATCAGCGTCATCACCCCAGACAGATGCGGTTGCAACAACCTGTCCAACATCGTGCACTGCCGCTCCTGCCCAAGAACCAAATTCGCGGGTATCGAGGTTAAAGATATGTCCAAGGAATGGAAGCAGGAAGATTGAGAGAGTTCCGCAGAGAGAGATAAGCCCGATTGCATAAGAGGTCTCTTCTTCCGTTGCACGAGTCTGTGGGCGGATTGCAGCAACAGCTGTTGCACCACAGACTCCGAAGCCGACACCGATGAGAAGTCCAAGATCGCCTGACATCTTGAAGAGCTTTGAAAGTCCGAGGATGCCAAAGATGGTGAAGGTAACAACGATGGCGACGGTGATGACGCCCTTAAGGCCAATCTCCTTCAGCGAAACGACACTTACCTGTGCGCCAAGCAGCGCAACCCCGATACGCATCAGAGTCTTACTTGAAATCTTCGTGGCAGGCGCTGCAAATGCGGGCCATTGAATGAAGTTAGCAACGATAAAACCGAAGGCGACGCAGAGGGCTAGCGGGCTAATAGCTGATTGGAGGTGGTTGATTTCAAAGGCAAGTGCAACGAGGGCTGCAATCAGTGCAAATCCTGGTGCGTAAGTCTTAACCATTCTAAAGACCTAGCTGCGCAGCAACTGAATCCGTAATGGTGATTTCATCGTCAAGATTGAGCTTGCCTGGATTGACGCGGTTGGAGCCTGGTAGACGACCGCCAGCGCTCTTCACTTCTGATGCAAATTCACCAAGGCGTCCTTGATCTCCATCAACAGATAATTTGGCAGCATCGATGGCGATAACGAAGTGAGCGATCTGTTGTGGGTTTGCATCTTGGCTGCTGGCAAACATATCTGGAATGTTCTTGGCCAGCGTTGGACCGATAAGAACTCCGGTCAAAGATTCAACAAGAACTGCTAGTGCATAACCCTTTGCTCCACCGAGTGGTGCAAGCATTCCAGCGAGTGCCTCTTTAGCATCAACTGTTGGCGAACCATCTGCTGAAAATGCCCAACCAGGTTCGAGTTCAGCACCTGCCTGCGCCTTTGCTTGAATCTTTCCGCGGGCAACCGCACTCGTTGCAAGATCGACAACCGTTGGTGGGTTTGTTGGAATACCAGCTGCAACTGGAGAAGTTGAAAGAAGTGGCTTATTTCCACCCCATGGTGGCATTACGGCAGGGCCGGTACTAAATGCGATGCCAACAAGACCTGCATCAATCATCGGCCAGACATAAATTCCGAGTGCACCACAATGCGATGAGCGGCCAACGCCGACCGCGGCGATACCTTGAACCTTTGCGCGCTCTGCCGCAAGTTGTGATGCTTGCTGCAACTGCCAATGCCCCAAACCATCTTCGCCATCAAAGACAACAAGTCCTGGAAGATCGGTGACTTTCTTCAGTTCGGCCTTTGGATTGATTCCACCGGCCTTGAGACGTTCGAGATAGAAAGGAAGGCGCATCAAACCGTGGCTACCAATCCCCCAGCGATCACTTGCAACAATCGCATGTGCACTAACTGCCGCCTTTGCTGAATCCATTCCGGCGGCGATTAATAGCTCTGTCGCCTTCTCAATTGCTCTGCCGACAGTAAGTTGAGTCATTAGCGAGTGCTCTCCTTAATTGAACCAACGGCATTGATAGCGGCTTTTCCGGTTAATGCGAGTTCGATGTTTGCGGTGAGAATTTCATTGATGCGAAGTTGGCTCTCGGATGTTATTCCGGCGACGTGCGGCGCAAGAATTACATTAGGAAGAGTCTCGAGCTCACCGACAACTGGTGGCTCTTGAGCACGAACATCAAGTGCCGCACCTGCAATGGTCTTTGCCTTAAGCGCGGTAATGAGATCGGCCTCATTGATTACTTCGCCACGACCAACGTTGACGATGATTGCCGAAGGCTTCATCATTGCAAGTGTTGTCGCATTAATAGTGTTATTTGTCTGAGGTGTAGATGGCATATGAATGCTTACGACATCTGCGCTTTTAAGGACATCTTCCAATGAGTGCATGCTCATATTAAGAGCTGGAAGTCGTGGATCGTCCGCCTTTACAAATGGGTCATAACCCAAAACCTTGCAGTTGAAGCCCTGAATCAATCGGGCTGTCGCCATTCCGGTTGCACCGCAACCAAGGAGGCCCCACGTAAGGCCAGAGAGTTCGCGGCCAGGTGTGCGGTTCCACTGACCGGCGCGGGTTGCAACATCATGTGCCGGAATGCTGCGCATCATAGATAGCGCCAAGCCCAAGGTGAGTTCGCCAACGCTGACGGCATTTGCGCCAAGTCCAGCGACGACAACTACACCTGCAGCATCTGCAGCTTTAATATCAATATTGTCGAGACCGACACCGGCACGCGCAATTACCTTGAGTTTCGGTGCAGCGGCGATGATCTCGGCGGTTACCTGGGTCCGGTTGCGAACCACAAGAGCGGTCGCATCTTTAATCTTTACTTTGAGATCTTCTGGGTTCTTCCAGAGATCATCTTCACGAAGAATGGGGAAGCTCCCTCCCAATTTCTCGAAAGGAGCTCCCCACACATCTTCAGATATAAGAATCACGAAGTCTTTATCTCTCTAATCAATTTCGATTATGCCGAGATATAAAGCTTGGTGAATGTGTATTCGCGGTGACCCATTACCTCAGCGGTGCAGAGACGACCGTTAACTGTGCGCTCGATGACATCCATCATCATGTCGCCAGCCTTTGTTAAGTCATACTCGTAACGGAGAAGGCCTGAGACATCGAGGTCCATGTGCTCCTTCATGCTTCGAGCAGTCTTGATATTTGCAGTCAACTTGAGCACAGGAATGATTGGGTTACCAATCACGTTGCCCTGACCTGTTGGGAACAAGTGAATAACAGCGCCAGCTGCTGCCATCAGAGTTACGCACTCTGCAGCTGCTGAAGATGTATCCATGAAGTAGAGACCTTGCTTATCGCGAGGTGGCTCTTGTGCTGGCTTTAGAACGCCAACAACTGGGACGGATCCAGTCTTAGCAATATTGCCAAGTGCCTTCTCTTCAATTGTTGTGAGTCCACCGGCGATATTGCCCTGTGTTGGCTGTGAACCAAGGAGGTTTGCGCCAGTTGATTCGATGACCTTGATGTAATTGTCGTAAGTTGTCTGGAACAAGTTACGGCAAGCATCATCGATACAACGATCAGCAATGAGGTGCTCTCCACCTGTGAGCTCTGAAGTCTCACCGAAGAAGACAGTTCCGCCAGCTTCAACCCAACGATCTACCGCCTGTGAAGTTGTTGGACATGAGCCGAGACCAGATGTTGTATCTGACTCGCCGCACTTGATAGACATGATCATGTCGCCGATCTCGGCTTGTTCGCGCTGAAGCTCTGATGCATCTTGGAGGAACATAGCTGCTACGCGGCTTGCCTCAGCGATTACTTGGAGATCACCCTTACCTTCAATTGAGAATGCTGCAACAGGCTTTCCTGTTGTTGCGATTCCATCAGCAACCTTCTGTGTCCACTTTGGTTCGATACCAATGACGACAACTGCTGCAACGTTTGCATTGCGACCAGTTCCGATCAATGTCTGGAAGGTGAGTTCTAGATCTTCACCAAATTGCAGGCGACCGAATGCGTGTGGAAGTGCGAGAGTGCCAGGAATGACCTTTGCTACTGCCTCTGCAGCTGCGTTAGAGAGGTCATCGAGAGGCAAAATAATGACGTGATTGCGGATACCCATCGTGCCATTTTGGCGACGGTATCCTGTTAAGCGCGGCTTGCTTCCCATCGATAACTCCTCATGTTGTGTGTATGGATGTAATCACCTTTTTTAATAGGCGCTGAAGCAAGGCCAACCTTGATGCCGTACTTGATAATCGCATCGCCTTCTGCGAGATCGGTCAGAGCGAACTTGTGACCGAGTGGAATTGAATGATTTAAGACTGCTGTGCTCTCAGTTCCCTGCTTCACGGAACGGCCGTGAAGAGTCCCTGGCTCCAGATCTTCCATCGCCACTGCGACGTTATCGCCATCGTGGTGAAGTAAGAACTGCGGAGGTGTGATTGCCATATATGCCCCTCTGCTGTCGATTACTGTGCGTCTTCCCACGCCCTGAGAGGGGTAGTGGTCTGACCTCTGCCGGAAGTCTAAAGCTTTTGAGCGTATTTTGTCTAGACCCCTGCCCAAATAAGTGCAAGTGGTCTAACCTGTAGCCATGGGACGCGAACTTCGATACGGAATCATCGGCGCCGGCAGCATGGGGCGCGAGCACATCGTCAATATTCAGGTCATGGGCGGTGGGGTCGTCACCGCTCTCGCAGACCCGCACCAAGCGAGCCTCGATGCCTCCTTAGCGATGGCCCCCGGAGCTAAGACCTTCTCAGATCACAGGGCTCTCCTCGAATCAGGGTTGGTGGATGCCGTCGTTATCGCAACTCCAAATGACACACATGCGGCAGTTCTCAAAGATGTTCTCGCAACGGATATTGCAGCTTTAATTGAAAAGCCACTTGCAACAACGATGGATGATTGCAAAGCGATCACTTCGTGGAGCGAAGGAAGAAGTGCACTTACATGGATGGCCCTTGAGTATCGCTTCATGCCACCTGTGACTGAAGTTATTCAGCGCGCCAAGGCAGGCGAAGCAGGAAAGATTCATCAAGTCTCCATTCGCGAACACCGTGAACCTTTCTATCCAAAGGTCGACAACTGGAACCGCTTTACAGAACGCACCGGTGGAACTTTGGTTGAGAAATGCTGCCACTACTTCAACTTGATGGATATCGTCGTTGGCGAAAATCCGGTACGCGTATTTGCATCAGGTGGCCAAGCAGTCAACCATCTCGATGAGAAGTACGATGGCAAGCAGGCAGATATGCTCGATAACGCCTTCGTTATTCTCGAATATGCCAATGGTGCACGTGGAATGTTAGATCTCTGCATGTTTGCAGAAGGAACATTCGATAAAGAGATCCTCACCGTTGTCGGAAGCGAAGGAAAGCTCGAATCATTCTTGCCATCACAGACTCTCAAGGCTTCACGCCGCGAAAATTATGGAGCGCGAACCGAGTGGTCGAGCGGTGCAAGTAAGGGTCGTGGAAATGAAGTAAAGCATGTGCATAATTACGATGTACGCGTTATGGGCCACCACTTTGGCGCCAGCTATATCGAGCATATGAAGTTCCGCGATGCGCTATTAAATTCAACTCCGGCTGAGGTCACTCTCAACGATGGCGTTACTAGCGTGGCAACTGGACTTGCAGCACATAAATCGATCCGCGAAGGACGTGTAGTTACTCTCGCTGAGATGTGGGCTTAATCTTCCCTAGCGGAGATCACTCCATTTAATCGGAGTGCATGCCTTATCGGACATCACTCCATGGGCGAGCAAACTCGTCAACGATTGCAGCGAGCTTTTCTAGGCGTGGAATAGATACTTCACGCAAGGCTGCAGGGATATCTGGAGCACCAACGATATCTGCCCAGACTGCGCGACCGGCGAGGAATCCACTTGCTCCACCTTGTGCACATGCCTTCACTGCATCTGCAAAGAACGGCGCTTTCACACCATTAGAGAGAACTACCCATGGAGTTCCAACTGCTTCAGTAATACGCTGTGAGTTGCGAGTGATTGCATTGAGATCACCCTCGCCATGGAATGGAACTTCTGCCTTATAGAGATCCGCGCTCCATGTTGATGCTTCTTTTGCGGCGATGATTAACTCTTCTTCGCGGTCAAACGAACGAGATGAATCTGTTGGTGGCTTAACGATGACCTCGATAATGGAAGGAAGTCCTGACTTTGCACAGAGCTGGTTGAACTCATCAACTAGCTTCAAACGAGATTCAGGGCTTTCATCATTGCGCCATAGAACCAAGAACTTGAGTCCGACAGAGCCAATATCGCGCATACGCAATGGGTCAACATCAGGGTCGACTGCTGTGTCTGTTGCCGCTCCACCTGCTGGACCAACCAAGAGGTCTGCTGCTGCAATAAGCCCACATGTTGGTGCAAGCACCTTCTGGTCAATAATCGCATCGATACCAAACTCTTGATCGACCAAGAGCGCTGATGCATATGGCGAAAGCTCGCGTGCTACATCGACCTTAAATTGTGTTAACTGTGAATCAGGAACAGCTGTCTCTTGATGGGCTGCAAACATTCCGCGAAGAGCTTCACGTTGATCGACGGCAACCATAGCGAGAGCGCCAGATGGACGTGCAAGGTTTGTTAGTGCTCTTCTCATGATTGTGCCTCCAGATAGGTGTTGAGTTCTTGCAGAGTAGGGATCGCAGATTGGCCATCGAGACCTCTGCAGGAAAGTGCAGCTACAGCATTTGCGCGGCGAAGCGCCTCTTGCATAGGGCGTCCTTCAACAACTTGTGCCATGAGCGCGCCATGAAATACATCGCCTGCACCCAAAGTGCTTGTGACTTCGACTTTAAAGCCGGGGGCGGTGATATATGAATCTGAATATGCGGCGCTACCTTCAGAGCCACAGGTTGCAACGACGATATTGCCAGCATTTTTCGCATCCTTAGCCATCGCATCCTCGAGTGATAACCCTGGATGGCGAAGTGCCATTTGGCGATCGGTCGGCACAAAGAGATCTACAAGTGAGACATCGAACGTCTCAACGCCATACCCTGCATCGAATGAAATCTTCGGACCAATTCCGCGAGATATTCCGAGCTCTGCCAGTCGGTTGATGCCGACATGATCACAGTGAACCCATTTAGCGCCATTGATAAGTTCTTTCGCCGCTTCATTAACTGGTGCCTGAGTCACTGGCTGGCGGGTGCTGATTGCCCGGGCGCTATGTTCTTTTGAGGCGACAATAACGCTGCCCGCTGTGGGAGTTGTTCCGATTGAAATGCCTGAGGCATCAACGCCTTCGCGCTTGAAAATTTCTAAAATCTCGCGACCATCTGCATCATCGCCGATAGTGCCAACGATCGCAGTTGAGATTCCGAGGCGAGCTAATGCAACTGCGGCAACTGCTGCAGGACCTCCCCCACCGCGTGCAATCTCTTGCGCTAAGACTCGCTCATCTTCTGATGGATAGCGCTCGACCAACGCGACTGTATCCATGGTGATGACGCCAACGCAGACGACATCAACCTTATTCGCGGGCATCGGCCAATGCGGTAGCACGTGCGCCAGAGATATGTTGCAGGGTGATCTTGGCAGCAAGTGCGCCATCGCCATCTTCAATCGCCTGCAAGATCTCATTATGTTCTTTACGTGAAATCTCTTTACGCCCAGGAAGGCGAAGGGTCGTATCCATCGACATCTTCATTACATCTTGCAAAACGTTGAGCGTCTGATTGATAAAGCGGTTTCCGACAATTCCAACAATAGTGAGGTGAAACTTTGCATCGAGAACCTGCAATTGATCATAATCAATCGGCTCTTTCGCGCAGATAGTGTCGATCTGATTGAGAGTTGTTCGAAGGATGCGAATATCTTCCTTTGTTGCTTTCCGAGCTGCCCAGTTAGATGCCGGCACTTCAAGAACTTCACGAGCATCAAAGAGTTCGTTGAGATCGTGGCTGCTTGCCATCATCGATGCGCGGAGTTCTTGGGCAACAAGCGGCTCTTGCACAAAGGTGCCTTGGCCGTGGCGAATTGCAACGAGGCCCTGTGCTTGCAAGATATGGAGCGCTTCACGAAGCGATGGCCGCGATACCTCGAGTAAATCAGCGAGCTGGCGCTCTGGAGGTAATTTCTCTCCCGGCCCCAGATTTTGAACCTCGATTAACTCTGTCAGCTGCTTTGCGATTTTCGCTGCTCGCTGCGGAGCTAGATGTGTGGCGGCAATACTCATGGGGGCTAGCCTTTCACAGCGCCCGCAGTAAGTCCGGCAATGAATGACTTCTGTGCGACGACATACATCACAACCATCGGGATGGAAGCGACGATAATGGCTGTAAAGAGCATGCTGTAGCTCGTTGCGAACTCACCCTTGAAGTCAATCAGGACTAGAGGCAGAGTCTTCTTCGAAGCCTCATTGATGAGCATCAACGGATAGAGGAGATCGTTCCAGGTGATGACGAAGAGGAAGATTCCAGTCGCTCCCACAGCTGGTCGAGCTAGCGGTAGTGCAATCGAGCGATAGATGCGCCAATGATTTGCACCATCAAGACCGG
>JBEGSV010000081.1:0-6360 GCA_041179685.1 Actinomycetota bacterium | reverse complement strand
CCTATGTGAAGTCTGTCGATGCCGATCTCTATATCTCCAATAACCGCACCTGCGAGATGGCCATGACCACTGCGGTCGGCAGCGAATATGTCAGTGTAATTAAGGCACTTCACGAGCTTTTGACCCGGTGAAGAGAGCTCTTGCACTGAGGTAAACTTCCACCTGCAACTCGGAGACGTCGCATAGCCCGGTCGAGTGCGCCTCACTGCTAACGAGGTAAGGGGTTAAACCCTTCAGGAGTTCAAATCTCCTCGTCTCCGCCAGATTTATGGCAATCTAACGAACACTTTAGAAGCGTTCCGGTAGTCTTCAGCTCGCAATTCAACATAAATATTGGGCGTGAGATGTTCCGAGTTGTCAAAGCGGTACGCCCTATGGTGCGAGTCCTCCCCTTTCTATTGCTACTCGCTATCTTCCAGGGAGTAACCAGCCACAGAATTGATGGGTTCAAGAGCTATTAATTCCAATCTCAGAAAATGTGAAGATTTCTTGAACTTCCTTTCCTTCACCTTCCATCCATGCCTCTCTATAGTCTGAAGTCAATTAGAAGAATGGAGAATTACGTGAAGAAGAAAGTAATTTCCCTAATTGCGACAATTGGACTACTTATGACTGTTGGCGCGGTTGGTGCAACAAGTGCGCAGGCAGAGACTAGATCAATAGGGTCGTCTACTTTTGTATCTCCGATAGTTGCGAAGCCAAATTTCGTTCCACCAACTGACGGTGGAAGCACACCGCCGACGCCCAGCAATCCGAACAATGGATTTCCAGGAAGACAGTTTTGTTATGCCGTGAGAGTCGTAACCGGATTTACCACGGTTTGGTTGATTATTGGCAATGTCACGAAACCAGTTCAAGTGGCTGTTTATGGGACAGAATGGATTTGCACAATGGTCTACGGGTAATCCTGGGAATCACTGATGGAAACTTTTTGGCGCATTCTAGGAATAATCAACATCATGTTTGCAGGACAATTCTTCTTAAACATGTTGGATGACTATCTCAAGAAGAAGAGATGGCTGAAATATAGATCCAGAGATTGATGGGTCACTTATCTCAATTGCCCCAACCGCATAAAAAGAAACTACATCGCCTTGAAGTAGCTAACGATTGACGCTCCGGATGAGACCAAGAAGAGACCGGCGACAATCACAAAGGGCGATTCTTGAATCGAGGCAATCGATGCCAATTTATAGCCGATAGAGGTGATTGCACTGCCCCAAGCAATTGAGCCGAAGGCATTGGCAGACAGATACATGATCCGCCCCATACATCCTTGGCCGGCAATAACTGGAACGAATGATCGCATTCCAGGAATGAAATTGCAGGCGAGAACTGTGAGCCAGTCACTGGCGACTAGGTAGCGCTACGCCTTCTCGATCGTATTCACAATATTTGGCGGATAGTTATTTCGAGTAAGTACAAATCCATATTTCATATCGATGGTGTTCATATTTGAGGTTAACACCATCGAAACCTCCCTTCTGTCTCAGCAAGGGGAATTTTTCTCATATTTATCTGGCAGAAACCTCCCCTGCTCGGGGCGCATTAAAAATGGCACGGGTATCCTTACCCCCATGCGCTTCATCACTCAGCCACAATTCGACCTTACCTACGACGATGTCTTTATGGCACCTTCATCCTCTGAGATCTCAAGCCGTATGGAGGTCGATCTCGATACCACCGACGGTTCGGGAACAACGATTCCCTTGGTCGTAGCAAACATGACGGCAATCGCAGGTCGCCGTATGGCAGAGACCGTTGCCCGTCGTGGTGGAATCGTCGTGATTCCACAAGATATTCCTCTTGATATCGTTGAAGATGTCATTGCTTCAGTGAAGGCAGCACATTCATTCTTTGAAACCCCTATTACATTGACTCCACAGCAGACTGTCGCTGATGCAGCGAGCTTGATTAATAAGCGTGCACACGGCGCCATCGTTGTCGTTGAAGGCAAGAAGCCAGTTGGAATCATCACCGAAGATGACCTTCAGAGCGTTGATCGCTTTACTCAGCTAGGTCAGGTAATGACAGCAGAGCTGACCACTATGCCTGACACCCTTGATCCACGCCAAGCATTTGATTTCCTTAATGAGAAGGTGCGCAACGTTGCACCAGTTGTTTCATCTAAGGGCGAGCTCGTTGGAATTGTGACCCGCACTGGCGCACTACGTGCAACACTTTACAAGCCGGCGCTTGATGCAAAGGGTCGTCTTCGCATCGCAGCAGCAGTGGGAATCAATGGCGATATAGCTGAAAAAGCAGCGAAATTAGTGGCTTTTGGGGCAGATGTTCTCGTTGTTGACACCGCACATGGCCATCAGAAGAAGATGATTGAAGCCCTTCAGATCATTAAGCAACTAGATCTCGGTGTGCCCATCGTTGCCGGAAACGTTGTTACGGCAGATGGTGTACGCGATTTAATCGCAGCTGGTGCTGACATTATTAAGGTCGGCGTAGGACCTGGAGCAATGTGCACAACACGTATGCAGACCGGTGTTGGTCGCCCACAATTTTCAGCTGTCCTTGAATGCGCCGCAGAGGCGAAGAAGCATGGCAAGCATGTCTGGGCGGATGGCGGAGTTCGCCACCCTCGCGATGTTGCGCTAGCACTTGCAGCAGGCGCATCACAGGTAATGATCGGTTCTTGGTTTGCCGGAACATATGAGTCACCTGGTGACATGCTTCGCGACAGCGCAGGACGTCCATATAAGGAATCTTTTGGAATGGCATCAAAGCGCGCAGTAGCGGCACGAACATCACAGGAAGATGCATTCGATCGCGCACGCAAAGCGCTCTTTGAAGAGGGCATCTCTTCATCAAAGATGTATTTAGATCCCAACCGTCCAGGTGTTGAAGATCTCATTGATGAAATTATCTCTGGACTACGTTCTTCATGTACATACGCAGGTGCGCGTTCACTGGAAGAGTTTGCAGAACGCGCATTAGTTGGAATTCAATCTGCATCTGGTTATGCAGAAGGCCGACCATTGAGCCAAAGCTGGCGTAGTTAATTACTAAGTAATCGGTAACCCACACCTCGAACGGCGTGAAGAACCTTTAAATCACTGACTTCACGAATCTTCATTCTGATACGGGATGCATGGGTATCTAAGAGGTGATCGCTGGAGTATTCGATTGATGACCCGATTGCTTCTGCAATCTGCTCGCGGGTAAAGACTCTCTTTGGGCTGGTAATCAATAGATGAAGAAAGTCGTACTCAGTTTTGGTTAGCTCTATCTTCTGAGACTCAACAGTGAGCTCTCTTGTCTCAGTATTGAGGGTGATAGGACCTGCAGTAATGACAGCGCCCTGCACGACATTTTGAGCTGCTCTATGTCGGATCTGAGTCGTTGTACGAAGAGCAAGGATTCGTGCCGAAACCGGTTTGGTAATGTAATCATCAGCTCCAGCAGCGAGGCACATCGCTTCATCCATCTCTTCAACATGGCTTGTCAGCATGATGATTGGAACTGTTGAACTCTTTCTGATTTCACGACAGACTTCAAAGCCATCAGGTTGACCAATGGAAAGATCGAGAATTATGACTGCGGGTTCTGATTTCTTAAAGATGGCTAAAGCTTCTGTGCCATTTGAAGCTTCGATCACATCAAAACCTTCAGGGGTGAGCGCAGCGCGAACGAAGATACGAATATCTTCATTGTCATCAACAACGAGAATCTGATCCCTACTCATTATTCTTGCCACCCATCTTCGCCTCTTCGATTCTCATTAACTCTAGCAATCTTGCCTTTTCATCTGCGAACTCGGTTAAAGTAAGTTTACCTTCTGTGTGAGAGCGAGAAACCTTAAGAATTTCTTGACCGATATCTTCAAAGTGATATAGGCCGATCGCTCCACCGATGTCGTGGGTTATCGCTTTGAAATCCTTTGGCGTTGATGCCTCAAGTTTTGTAATTGCTCTGGCGAGAACTTCACCCCGACGATCATAGATAAATTTCTCCTCAGGACTCATATAGAGTGGAATTTCGACTGTGAAGGTGGAGCCTTCGCCCACTGTCGATTGGATATTGATTGATCCGTGATGACGTTTGACCACCTGCTGAACGATTGCCAGGCCTAGTCCGGTACCCGGATATTGGCCAGAGTCAGCGTTTCTTGCGCGGAAGAAGCGGGTGAAGAGGCGATCGATATCTTCAGGCGGAATTCCGATTCCCTGATCAGCTACTGAGATGAGAGCGCTCTCTCTCCCCTGCTCGCCTTTACCTCTGACCAATCCGATAGCGATAGTGGAACCTTGTGGACTAAATTTAATTGCATTGCCGATGAGATTGATGAGTACCTGGTTGAGCTGACCAATATCTCCCTCTACAAAGAGTTCATCTTCGGCACGGAAATGAACTGCAATTGAATTCTTCTCAGTATTTGGTTTCATGAGAAAAATCGCATTATCAATCACCTCGTTGAGGCAGACCTTATCTGATGGCAATTTACCTTCGGCAGCATCAATCCGGCTGAGTGAAAGCATGCTCTCGACAAGTTGGAGTAAGAGTCCAGCGTTGCGATCCAAGACATCGAGATACATTCGCATCTCAGGATTATTCTTATCAACACCTTCTTCACGCATCAGATCGATATATCCGATGATTGATGTCAAAGGAGTTCGAAGCTCATGATTAACGGTTGATATGAAAGCATTCTTAGCTTGATTGAGATCTTGAAGTTCTATGACTGTTGTTTGCGTCCGTTTTAACTCTTCAATGGTTTCATCCAGCCTCCTCTGTTCGCTTTCGAGAGCATGACCTGCGAGTTGGTAGTTCTTGAAGTTGGAGCGAACATTCAGGAGGAGGAAGAGACCTCCGAATGCGATGAAGATATAAAAGAGTGCGAGATTTAGGCGATCTCGATCTGCATTATCTTGTGCGATTGCAATCATCTCAGCATCGACAGAGCGCTGATATGAGACAACGAGGCGACGGGCTTCGGCGAGAATCTCATCGATAATGGGGGAGATCGCTGCGTTAAATTGTGGGTGGAGTCGTTCTGGAAGAATTCCCGGTGGCGCAGATGCAACGATTGAATCAGATTCCTTCATCACCGCCCAGTAACTCTTCTGAGCTCTCGAGCCCATCGAGCGACCGCTGGTATCAATAACAGCAAGGCGTTGGGCGAGGAGATTTCTCGCTATCTGGACTTCGCGACGGGTAGTGCCGCCGTTGGACCATTGGGCAAGACGGGTGGCATATACGAGAGTTTCACGCTGAGTAAAGATGATTGAGGCTGCCGGGCTCTCAATGTCGCTGAGGATTTTAGCTTGATTGACCGTTGTATTTGAGGCGATGATCGATGACAACCCAAGGCCCAAGATGGCGAAGAGCGCGATTGCACCGATGAAGTACTGGCTCTTCGTTACCTCGAACTTAGCAACTGAGCGGATCTGCTCAGTTGCTTTCTTTCGTGACATTTTCTTATTTTACCGTCAGTGCAGCAAGCGACCAGTTCCAGGCATCGAGATTCTTCGCCCACTTGCTGTTATCGGCGAAGATAATTCGAAGTGGACCGCCTTGGTCATAAGGAATATCAGCACCATCACGTTTGATTGCGATGTATGCATTATTAGCGAGGAAGTTTGCTGCGGTATTGCTATAAACGTAATCGTTCAATGCGATTGTCAAGACTTTATCTTTACCTGATATCCCAACAAAGGTGAAGAAGTTCTTGATTGGAATCACAGTAAATTTCTGACGCTTCTTCAGAAATGGCTCATAGATTGAGATGACAGTGCTTTTCATCTTTGAAAGCTTTGTTGTTGTGAAGAGTACCTTCTTGCTGCCCTTTGACACAGTGAAGATCACTTCATTTGGTCCAGCTGGGTCTACTGTTGAAGTTCCATATGGGTTCTTGGTCTCGGCGCTTACCGCCGAAGGTGCAAGAACTACAGTGAGTGCGATTGTGAGTGCAATTGCGGTGGCTTTTTTCATGGGTTCCTCTTTACTTTTCACTTGGTGGAAGTTCTAGAATTGCTCGGACTTTCTCCCTGATTGTCGTGGCCCTAAAAGGTTTGACGATATAAGAGGTTGCACCTAATTCAAGGGCTTTATCAATATCTTCGGTCGAAGATTTTGCAGTAATCATCATGACAGGAATATCACGGATCTTCTTATTGGAGCCAGATCGAATTTCGCGAAGGACATCAAGACCGGACTTGCCCGGCATCATTACATCGAGAAGTACAAGGTTTACTGGATTGCTATTGAGGATAGCGAGAGCGTTTTCACCGTCAACTGCTGCAAAGACATTAAATCCATCGGCGCTGAGGATATGTACGACGAGATCGCGGATATCTTGATTATCGTCAACGACGAGAACTCTGAGATTTTCTTGAGCCATCTGTGAGC
>JBEGSV010000080.1:0-17460 GCA_041179685.1 Actinomycetota bacterium | reverse complement strand
AGCGTTGCAGCCCAGAGAAGCAATCGATGTGCATCAAATGTATTTCCCGAAAGCGTTCCATCAAGGTTGTAGCAGAGCCCCTCGCCATCGGCGATCGCACAGACATTTGCCTGCATCTCTTCTACCTGTGCTTCAGCCATTCGATACTTCTCAGCCAGGTATGACTTAGTTGCAACGGTTGTCGTAATCTCGGGCTGGAGCTGGAATGCTCGATGGCGAATAACAACCTGGTCGCGGTGCTCAAATAGTGAGAGAGCCTTCTCTAATCGACGTTTTCCGATAAAACACCAAGGACAGACAACATCAGACCAGATATCAATAATCATGGTTGGCAGTTTAACAGCGCCCACTTCTACCCATAGGCGATGCTCAAAGATAGACTCCCACCATGATTCATTTGAGCCAATCTTGTTCCTCTATCATCTTCGAAGAAGGCGATGAGACTCTCTCTATCGTTCACTGGGGCAAGAAGATTGCTTCGCTCGATGGCAATTCAGAGAAGGCTCTCTCGGCTGCAATTCACAAGCCACATTTTCATGGTGGCTTAGATGTTGCACCGCGAAATCTAGTTCTGCGCGAACATTCACGTGGATTTATCGGCCACCCTTCATTACGTGGTCATCGCGCAGGTATCGCCGCCTCAAATCGCTTTCATTTAAAGAGCGCGACTCAGAAGGATCAGACACTTATCGCAATCTTTCTCGATTCAATTGCAGAACTTGAGATAGAACTGACTTACTCATTGACCGAGAGCGATGTTCTACTGATTGATGGCAAGGTAACCAACAAAGGTGCGAGCGATTACTTCCTCGAGCACTTTCTCTACTGGCTTCCGTTGGCAGAGCAAGCTGATCAAGTTCTAGATTTCTATGGCCATTGGACGAAAGAGCGTCAACCACAGCGAAGAGATATTGCATATGGCCTCACCTCACGCGAAGGTTTTGAAGGGCGATCCGGCCACGATTACACGATTACACAGATAGCGCTCAATAGTTCAACCAACTTCCGCAGCGGCCAAGCCTGGTCACTTGCGATGGCATGGTCAGGAAACAACATCCACCATGTTGAACGACTTATTGATGGCAGTAAGGCAATTGGTGCTGGTGAATATCTTCTCCCAGGCGAAGTAATCCTCAAGGCGGGGGAGTCGTACATTGCGCCACGTGCAGTTGCAAGCTTTAGCGATACCGGTCTTGATGGCATCACGGCCAATCACTATGACTGGATTCGCAGCCGAAGCAATCACATTACAAAGGTGCGACCACGTCCATTGACCTTAAATATGTGGGAAGCGGTCTACTTCAACCATAGCTTTGAAGGTATTAAGAAGATTGTTGATAAGGCAGCAGAGCTTGGCGTTGAGCGAGTAGTACTAGACGATGGTTGGTTTGGATCACGCCGCAACGACAGACTCGGTCTCGGTGATTGGGTGGTATCGAAAGATGTCTGGCCTGATGGATTACAACCCATCATCAAATACATCAACGATAAAGGAATCGAATTCGGCCTCTGGTTTGAGGGCGAAATGGTCAACGCTGATTCTGATCTCTATCGCGCACATCCAGATTGGATTCTGCAAGAACCAGGTCGCATTCCGGTTGAAGGTCGCTGGCAGCAAGTTCTCGATATCACCAAAGAAGGCGCGTACAACCATGTTCTTAATCAGGTAGATAACGTCCTCACCGAGAACAACATCGCCTATATCAAGTGGGATCACAATCGACATCTCTCAGATCCAATTAGCGATGGCCGTCCAGTTGTACGCAAGCAGACAGAAGCTCTCTACCGTCTCTTTGATGAGCTCAAGCGCCGCCATCCAGGTTTAGAAATTGAATCCTGTGCATCCGGCGGAGGACGCGTCGATCTAGGAATGATCGAACATGCTGATCGCTTCTGGACCTCAGATCAAAACGATCCACTAGAACGTCAGCAGATTCAGCGTTGGAGCGCGATGGTAATTCCACCTGAGTTCCTTGGAACACATGTGGGACCAACAGTTGGTCATCAAATGCACCGTACACATGACATTTCATTCCGCGCACTTAACGCTCTCTTTGGACATGCTGGAATCGAGTGGAATGTCACCGAGGCAAGTGACTCGGAGATAGCTGTGTTGAAGAGCTACATCGCCTTCTACAAGAAGCACCGTGCATTAATCCACTCAGGAGATGTGGTGCGCAGCGATGTCATCCAGGGCAATGCTCAGATGTATGGAACAGTTTCAAAGGATAAGAAGCAGGCTGTATTTACATATATGCAGCTGACATCACTCGATAACTTCGGGCCACTTGTCGCCACTTTCGATGGCCTCGATCCTCACGTGACATATCGAGTAAGTATCAATGAGGGCATTAGCGCGCCAGAGTTTTTGCAGAAAGCACATCCAGGTTGGTGGCCAACGGTCGATCTCACAGGAGAACAGTTAGCAAATATTGGTCTTCAACTACCTGTTATGAAACCTGAAACAGGACTGATCTTCGAAATATCTGCGCTTTAAAACTTATTGCGCTGATAACCCTTACGTCCCCAAAACTCCCATAGGCCCATCACGCCTAATAGGAGGGCGAAGCCAAAGAGAACATCTTCGGCTGGGGCAGAGAAGAAACGAAGCCCCATAATTGCATCTGGGTGATACATAACAATGTTGCGAGAAGTCAGCCACCAATTTGTTAAGAATTGGAAGGGCAAGATAATTGCATAAGAAGTCCAGAAAGCTGGGCGAGTCAGTAGCGATGTTTTAAGAACAAATAAATCGACCATAACTGCAATCGCGAAGGCGGTGATGGCGATATCTGAGTAAATCATTCTCCGAACTCATCCTTTCGCCAATGTGGTTTAACGGTTGTTACACCTTCAATTGTGAAGATTGCCGCCATTGGAATGATGATGAAGAAGAGGTATTCCTCAAGCGGGATATTGAGAGGGCCATAAATTCCTAGGATCTGCTCTCTGTCGAAGAACCAATGACCCTGTGCAATTGCATAGGCATCCCACGCGATAAAGATTGCACTTACTGGGAGAACGCTGATGATTACCCGCTTGATTCGTCGGAAGACTCCGGTCTTGAGCACGATCTCAAGCCAAGCAGAACCGCAGAAAGTGAATATGAGCATCGCCATATATGACCACTGTTTCATGCTCGCATTTTTGCATAGAAATGTCGGAATCTTGCTACTGTGGAGGTTATGGAGAGCGCAAAGTTAAAGACTTTCTCATCTATCCGTCGATTCTCGACTATCTCAGTCGTATCTGTCTCGGCACTCTCGTTCATATTCTCATCATGGCTAGGTAAAGAGTCACTCAATTGGCAGGTTGCAATTGCCACCCTCGCCCTAGCCGTCGGCATTCCCCACGGTGCATTGGATCACCTTGTGACTTTGCCAAAATCCAAACCGTTGAAGATGGCTTTCTTTATTGCGATATATGTTGCAGTCGCTCTGGTCGCGATTTGGGCGATTCTGAAGTGGAATGTCTGGGGTTTTATCGCGGTTCTCTTGATGAGCGCAATTCACTTTGGAATTGGAGATAGCGCATTCATTGCCGAACTTACCCACCTCTCTGATAAGAAGCGCAGTCAGTTGGCCACCTGGAGCTACGCCATGGCCGCTGGTTTTGTGCCGGTTGTTATCCCACTGATTAATAACAGAAGTACAGAGGCTTTGGAGAAGGTCAATCCTGTTCTTATCGATTGGCATCACGGCTATGACTCTGAATTACTTATCGCCGTTGCGCTCATCTCAACCTTAGCAATCCTGATCTTGGCAAAAGAGCGTCAATATCGAGATCTCTCAGATCTCACGGCACTCATCGTCCTTGTCTCTCTGGCGCCGCCACTCGTCGCTTTTGCAACTTACTTTGGATGCTGGCATGCGATGCGCCATACAGCGCGATTGAGTTCGCTCTTGCCTGATTCACAGCAACGCTATCGTGAGGGTCGCTCTCTTCAGGCTTTTCTCAAGGCAGTTATTCCTGGACTTCCTGCCTTAGTTGGAACCTTCATCTTCGTCCTCGTTTTAGCTGCATTTGCACGAGAGAGCATCACCGATAAATTCTTATGGCTCACCTTGGTCACGATCTGGGCGCTGACAGTCCCTCATATGTTGGTTACCTCGCGACTCGACCGAGTAGCGCTCAAGAAATAATCACTCATTAGTTAGGCTCTATCTCATGCGATTGCGATTACTGGTTCTAATTCTCCTGCTTGTCCAGATTGCGCCAGCGCAAGCAGCTCCCACATATCTTTTTCCTATTGCAGGATGTGAGGCAAACTACGCACGCGCCCATCACGATTATGCAGCGACAGATATTTTGACTAAAGCTGGCTGTAAATTTGTCGCGCCGATAGATGGCGTGGTCGATGAGGTAAACCGAGTCGATCTCTGGAAGAGCCCACCTAACCTCGGAATCGATCGTGGCGGTCTTTACGTCTCAATCATTGGCGTAGATGGTGTTCGATATTACGGTTCACACCTTCGTACGATTCCAGCAAGCATCCAACCCGGAGTAGTCGTTAAAGCTGGTCGACTTTTGGGAACTGTAGGTTCTACTGGAAGCGCACGTGGTACTGCGCCGCATCTTCACTTTGGAATCTCATGGCCAACACCGCCAGATATTTGGTGGGTTCGTCGCGGGGAAGTTCTGCCATGGAAATATCTCGATGCATGGCGTAAAGGAAAAGATCTCTCACCGGTAAAGGAAGTTGCTGCGCGAAAAGCTAAGCGCGGTGAGATTCCGGTCGAACCAAGTAAGTAAGAGAAGAGAACTTAGGAAGCCTTAAGAAAGTGTTCAGCAAAAGAAAAACCCCGCCGATTTCTCGACGGGGTTCTTCGTAAGTGTAATTAGGCTGGGTTAACTGCGTCTGCCTGAGGACCCTTTGGACCCTGGACAACTTCAAATGTAACTGCCTGACCCTCTTCAAGGCTCTTGTATCCGTTGCCCTGGATTGCTGAGTAGTGAACGAAAACGTCCTGTCCTCCGCCATCAACTGCAATGAATCCGAATCCCTTTTCAGAGTTGAACCACTTAACTGTACCTGTTGCCATGTATTTCTTATCCTTCGATATGTGGGGCGATCGAGTTATCTCTTTCGCCAGTCTTCATCTTGCCTACAGCCATACCGAGTAAAGATTTAAGCCTTAACAAACGGGTACTGATTTAAGCGTCCGACTAGGCATAAGGGTACTAGAGCAACCTGTGATTGCCTATTCCCTTAAGGCAAGAAATCATCGCTCTGATGAGCGTGAGATGAGCGTGAGACAGGGGAGAGCGGGCCATTACCTCTCGGTAATACACTTAAAACATGAGTAACCATGACTTTAATCCAGCAAATAGCCCCATCATCCAGATCGAGCGCCGTAAAGCTGTGGCGGTAATCGTCGCCGCAACAATCCTCGCGCTCTCCTTCGGATTCGGCTTAATGAAGGTCGGATCCGGCTTCGCTTCAAGAACGACTAATGGGATCACTGTTACCGGTTCTGCAAAGACATCTGCAACTGCAGATAATGCAGTCTGGACTCTAAATGTTTCATTGACACGTCCATCTGTCGCAGCTGCCGTAACAAAGGTAGGAACCGATGTGCTCGCTGTTTCACAATATTTAACTGATGGTGGAATCGCAGCATCAGATATCACCTTGGGTTCTGTATCAACTTATGCAAATGAAGAGTGGCAGAACGGAAATAACACAGGACGAATCCTTAACTACCGCGCTAATCGCGACGTTGTTGTTCGTTCAAAAGATGTTCAACTCATCGCAAAGTTGTCACAAGGAATTGGTTCACTTCTTCAAACAGGTGTCAGCGTTAACAACTACGGACCTCAGTACTACATCTCGACACTTCCATCACTTCGTCCTCAACTTCTTGAAGAGGCGATGAAGGATGCAAAGATTCGCGCAGAGGCGATCACAAAGGCGGTCGGCGGTAGCGTAGGTTCTGTTCAATCTGTACGCGCCGGTGTCTTTCAGGTGACAACACCAGATTCAACGATGACAGCAGATGGCGGCGCATATGACACCAGCAGCATTGAAAAGACTGTGACCTCAACAGTCTCAGTCACCTTCTCTGTGAAGTAACTTTAATGAAGTTCGCCCTCGCTGTAGATATTGGTGGCACAAAGGCAACCGTTGCATCGGTTGATAGCGCCTTCAAAATTCTCCAGCGGCGCGAGATCTCAACTGGCTCGGCACCGGACTTAGAAATTGCCCTCGGCCAAGCATGTGATGAAGTCCTCCAATCGACGCCTGGTGATTTGATTGGCGTTGGAATCGGTTCTGCGGGACCACTTGATCTTGTTGAAGGAACCATCAGCCCGGTAAATATTCCACCATGGCGACCTTTCAAAGTTGTCGAATTCTTTCAAAGCCGAACACGCTCTGCCGATGTTATTTTGCATGGCGATGGCATGGCGGTTGCGGATGCTGAACATCAACTTGGGGCCGGGCGAGGCAGTAGAAATATGCTCGGCATGGTTGTCTCAACCGGAGTTGGTGGTGGGTTAATCCTCAATGGCAATTTAATTTCTGGACAATCAGGAAATGTCAGCTTCTTCGGCCATCACTCAATTAATCACACAGGCCGCATATGCACCTGTGGACGTGTGGGATGCGTCGAAGCATATGCAAGTGGTCCAAGTATGGTCAGACGAGCAGAAGAACGTGGCTGGGTGAGCGAAGGCGGAGATTTCATTGCACTCGCCGAAGCTGCTCGTAATGGCGATGCGATTGCCCTGAAAGCAATTGATGAAGGAGCTCATGCGCTTGCTGTGGCAATTATCAATGTCGCGGCAATTAATGATCTCGAACTCGTTGTAATTGGTGGTGGAGTCTCACATGCAGGTGATATTTATTGGGAGCCACTCATGCGTCATATCGCCAAAGAAACAGCCAACATTTCTTTCTTGCAGAACCTAAAGATTAAGAAGGCTGAACTCTTGCGTGACTCTGGATTATTAGGTGCAGCGCTTGGGGTTATGCGCCCGCTGTAAGAATTACAGAGGAATATTGCCGTGATTGCCACGGCGAAGTGGCGCTGATGCAAGTGCTTGAGCCAGCGCAGTTCGTGTTCGAGATGGCTCGATTACTTCATCTACTGCACCGATTTCAACTGCAGTTGTGATCCCACCTGAAACCTTGTCATGCTCTGCTGCAAGCTCTAGCTCCATTGCAGCGCGTTGCTCTTCCGGCAGGTCAGCAAGGAGGCGGCGATGAAGTACTCGCACCGCCGCAACTGCGCCCATTACAGAGACCTCGGATGTTGGCCAAGCAAATGTCCGAGTAGCACCAAGTGACTTTGAATTCATCGCTACATAAGCACCACCATAAGCGCGTCGTGTAATCAAAGTGACGCGAGGAACAACGGATTCAGCAAATGCATGGAGCAACTTTGCACCGCGACGAACTGCGCCCTCCCACTCTTGCCCAGGGCCAGGTAGGAATCCAGTGACATCTGCAATAACAATCATTGGAATTCCAAATGCATCACAGGTGCGGACAAATCGAGCAGCTTTCTCTGCTGCTGCTGCATCGAGGACTCCGCCAATATGTGCCGGGTTATTGGCAATGACGCCCACGGTGCGACCACCAAGGCGACCAATGACGGTAGACATATTTTCTGCCCAGACAGGCAAGAGCTCTAGCTTCTCTCCATCTGCATCGAGAATCGCATCAATAAGTGGGTGCACCTCATAAGAACGCTTCTCGATTGGCGGCACATGAACACTGAGATCGATATCGGCAATATCGGTTTTAAAGTGACCCTGATCTGCAAAGAGTGAGACGAGATCTCGAATCTCATTGAAGGCAATATCTTCCGTAGGTGCAATCACATGGGCAACGCCGCTGTTCTTGCTATGTGCCTCAGGTCCACCCAGTGCTGCGATATCAATATCTTCACCAGTTACCGACTTCACCACATCGGGGCCAGTAACAAAGATGCGACCCTCAGGTGCAAGAACTACAACATCGGTAAGAGCTGGCCCATATGCTCCGCCGCCAGCAGTTGGCCCTAAGACAAGTGAGAGCTGTGGAATTCGACCACTTGCATGGACCATGGAATGAAATACCTGGCCAAATGCATCGAGCGAGAGAACTCCGTCGCTCAGCCGCGCTCCACCTGAGTGCCAAATCCCAATGATGGGTAATTGATATGCCATCGCTTCGCGATAAGCAGCGAGAATGACATTCGAGCCTTCGATTCCGAGCGCACCTGATTTTGAGGTGGCATCTGAGGCGAAGAGAACAACTTTGTTTCCATTGATCGTGCCCGTAGCGGCGATCATGCCGCAATCGGTGCGGGGGAGAAGATATTGAAAGGTATCGCCATCAATAAGACGCTTGATACGTACTTCAGGATCTTTGGGGTCGGTCATTTCTCTATCTTACTTTGCAATAAGTGCAATTCGATTAAATAGAGTTAAAGACAAGAACGACATTGTGGCCACCAAAGCCAAATGAATCATTGAGCGCAGCGATATCCCCAGCAGGAAGCGCACGTGGCTTATCGCGCACAACATCAACTGTG
This sequence comes from Actinomycetota bacterium, assembly GCA_041179685.1. Taxonomy (GTDB): domain Bacteria; phylum Actinomycetota; class Actinomycetes; order Nanopelagicales; family Nanopelagicaceae; genus Planktophila. Next base: position 8,941 of record JBEGSV010000080.1, on the reverse strand, counting down.
ACCGCTGGATCGAGATTCTCAATATTAATTGTTGGGGGAGCCAAGCGATCTTGTAGCGCCTTCACAAGGAATACAGATTCAATCGCGCCTGCGCCACCAAGGAGGTGACCTGTCATGGATTTAGTTGCAGAGACGGCAACATGATCTGCATCTGCACCAAGGGCTTTGCGGAGAGCATTAGCCTCTGCAACATCTCCGGCAGGAGTCGAAGTCGCATGCGCATTAAGATGAACAATATCTTTTGCTGTCATACCAGCGTTCTGTAGCGCAAACTTAATTGCACGCTGCACTCCTGAACCTTCTGGATCTGGTGCTGCAATGTGATAACCATCAGAGGTAAGACCCTGGCCGCTGATCTCACAATAAATCTTTGCTCCGCGCGCCTTTGCATGTTCGTACTCTTCAAGGATAAGAATTCCGCCACCTTCGCCGAGGACAAAGCCATCGCGATCACGGTCGTATGGTCGTGATGCACGAGCAGGATCATCATTACGAGTCGATAACGCCTTCATCGCGGCAAATGCAGCCATCGGAAGTTGGTGGCAAGCCGCCTCAACTCCACCGCTAACGACAATGTCTGCGCGATTGTTTTTGATCATTTCAAATGCATATCCGATCGCCTCTGCACCAGATGCACAGGCAGAGACTGGTGTGTGAACTCCCGCCTTGGCTTGAAGTTCGAGCCCAACATTGGCTGCTGGGCCATTTGGCATCAACATCGGGACTGTGTGAGGACTGACGCTACGGGCGCCCTTCTCATTGAGAATATTAAATTGATCCATCAGAGTGATGACTCCGCCGATACCTGATGCGATCACGACGCCGAGACGCTCTTTATCGAGCTCGTCTGGAGATCCGGCATCCTTCCAAGCCTCACGAGAGGCGATTACTGCAAACTGTTCAGAGCGATCAAGGCGGCGCATCTCAACGCGCTCCATTTGATCGGCTGGTTCTGTCGCAACGCGCGCAGCGAAATGCACTGGAAGCATTTCTTTCCAGTCATCGGCAAGAAGGCGAACACCGCTCTGGCCGGCAAGGATTGCCTTCCAGGTCGTTTCGACATCTCCGCCAAGAGGGGTGGTTGCACCTAATCCGGTGACCACTACGCGACGCTGTGACATACCAATAATCCTTTTATTCGTAGAACTTCGCTTAGTTTGAAGCGTTAACGATGAAGTTAACTGCGTCGCCAACTGTGACGAGATCAGTTACCTTCTCATCAGGAATCTTTACGCCGAAACGCTCTTCGCAAGCCACGACAACTTCAACCATGCTGAGTGAATCTACTTCTAGATCTTCTGTGAAGTTCTTATCGAGCTCGATTGATGCAGCTGGGATACCCGCTACTTCTTCAACGATCTCCTTGAGTCCTGCAAGTACATCTGCTTGTGCAAGCGCCATTTTTATATTCCTTTTCTATATACAACTATTCGAACAGGTATTTATTCTCTCGGAAAGATGCGGCTACTTCCTAGTACCCGCGACCGTTTACCGATATTTTTTATGGTTTCGGTGGAAGTTTTACGACCTGGCCCGCATAAACGAGACCTGCGCCATATCCAATAATTAGTGCGAGTTTGCCATGCATCTCTGGATGCTTCTCAAGTAGGGCATCCATAGCCAATGGAATTGATGCAGCAGAAGTATTGCCATTCGATCTGATGTCATCTGCAATCAATACAGATTCAGGCATCTTCATATCTTTCGCCATCGTTTCAATGATGCGCAGATTTGCCTGGTGCGGAATAAAGACATCGAGATCATTAACTGTCACACCGGCAGCATCAAGGGCACGTTGTGCAGCCTTGCTGACCGAGAAGACAGCCCAGCGGAATACCTTCTGGCCCTCTTGTGAAATATTTGGCCAAGCGATGTTTGCAATAGTCGTCTGCTCTTCATTATTTCGAGCATCTGTCCATGCCGGATTCATCAAGATTGCATCGCGGTTATCAGCATCTGAACCCCACTCGACCGGACCAATCCCAGCCTCTTCGGATTCACCGATGATCACTGCTCCAGCGCCATCTGCGAATATAAAGGCAGTTGCCCGATCAGTTGGATTGACGAAATCTGTGAGTTTTTCGGCACCGATTACAAGTACCTTCTTCGATGTGCCAGCCTTTACAAAGTCATGTGCCATCGAGACTCCGTAACAGAATCCGGCGCAGGCTGCATTGATATCAAAGGCAGCAGCCTTTGGATTTCCAAGCCGCTGCAAAATTGCAGTAGCAGCAGATGGCGCCTGATAAGGAAAGGTAATAGTGGCGACGATGACGGTATCAATATCATCGATTGTTAGCTTCGCCTTCTTCAGCGCATCTTCCGCCGCCCAGCAAGCCATATCTAATAAAGATTCACTTTTATCTGCAAAGCGACGTGTGGCAATGCCTGTGCGCTGCTGGATCCACTCGTCACTTGATTCAATTTTATCTACGATCTCTGAGTTAGGAACCAAGCGCTTTGGTCGATATGCACCGACAGAGAGAATCTGGCTCTCACTACCTTGACGGGTCTTGATTGCCATTTACATACCTCCATGCGTAGATGCAAATGAAGTTGCTGACTCAATTTCAGCAGGTGACTTCAAAGCACATTGTTCAATTGCGGGGACAGCTCTCTTAACAAGACCGACAAGTGTTCCAGCCGGAGCAACTTCAATAACGCCTGTTACGCCTTGCTCGGCGAGAGTCTGCATACAGAGATCCCAGCGAACAGGGTTAGCAATTTGATTGACGATGCGGTCAAGAATCTCGCGACCAGATTTCAACACAGCGCCATCCTTATTGGAGAGAACACCGATACTTGAATCATTGACCTCAATAGTGTCGGCAAGTGCCCGCATCGGCTCGACCGCCGACTGCATGAAAGAGGTATGGAAAGCACCTGCCACAGCTAAGGCACGTACGCGTGCACCCTCAGGCGCCAAAGTGGCTAGCGATTCGAGATTTCCTGCTGCAACAATCTGGCCACCGCCATTGTCATTTGCGGCAACGAGTCCGGCATCTGCAATCGCCTTCAATACGATTTCGCGATCGCCACCAAGGACGGCAGACATTCCAGCAGGAGCCATCGCCGCAGCTTTCGCCATCTCAACTCCACGAAGACGAACTAGTTTCATCGCATCGAGCGGCGTGAGTACACCGGCGATTGCAGCAGCGGTGATTTCGCCGACTGAGTGGCCGGCGACGAATGAGAACTGACCAGATGCATTGAGGGCTCGTGCGCTGAGCAACCCTGCTGCAACAATCAAAGGTTGTGCGTTGGCAGTGTCCTTAATCTCTTCAGCCTCTGCATGAACGCCAAGGTGAATTAGATCTAATCCGATTGCATCTGACCATTGAATGAGAAGGGCCTTGCTTTCGCCATCCTCAATCCAAGGAGCGAGCATTCCGGGAGTTTGAGCCCCTTGACCTGGGGCGATAATTGCTAGCACCCGTGAAATATATTGCGTCGACCGTTCTACCGACTAGTACCTACAAAATTAGTGGCGTGTAACAAGCCACACCTGCGCACAATGTGGCGCAACTGAGACCTTTGCTTCAGGGGCTTGGATCTGTGGCTCATGAAGCATCACTGGTGATGCAGCATCAAAGATACGTCGATAACTTGAACCCCACTTTGCATCAGGGAGTGTAAAGAAAGTTTCTTCTCTAGAAGAGTTAAGAAGAAGTAATAATCCGCGATCTGGACCGGCATCGATAAAGACAGTAAGGCTGCGCTTTTCGCCATCGCCCCAATGTTCATCTCTCATCTCGCGACCACCGAGGCTAAACCACGCAATATCTTTTCTTTGAGTTCCAAGATCGACTCGACCGGTAAAGAAGTCAGCTGCAATATCGGCCAAATAAGTCTTTCGAATTCGTGCGAGCTCAGCGACAGATTCGCGCATATCGATCTCATCTTCACTCAGATTCCATTTATTAGCCCAACCGCCCATAAATGTCTCTGGTGAATCTGCAATGTCAGGAGTCATCTCACGTGGCATCGAGTAAGTGTTGTTTGAACCGTTTTGAGAGCGAGAGATCTCATCTCCCATCGTGATCATCGGCACGCCAGCAGAGAGCATTAAAGTTGTCATGATCGACTTCTTTAATGAGTGGCGATACTTATTGATTACCGGATCATCTGTTGGGCCTTCTACACCTAAGTTCCAGGTGCGATTCTCATTAGAACCATCACGATTATCTTCTTGATTGGCCTCATTGTGCTTCTGTGAATACATCACCAAATCGGCGAGTGAGAAGCCATCATGAGCAGTAACAAAGTTGATTGATGATGTTGGACCGCGATAGTAGAAGATATCGGAAGATCCACTGATACCTGATGCCAAGTCAGATACACCCTCACCATAACCACGAGCCAAATCTCCGAGCCAGAATTGACGCACTGAATCTCGATAACGATCGTTCCACTCGCGCCATGGATGAGGGAAGTCACCTAGTGAATAACGGGAAATATCCCAGGGCTCGGCAATCATCTTAAAGTTACGTAAAACTGAGTCGGATTCAATTGCCGACATCAACGATGAATTAAAGGCTGTGTGGCTTGTATAGAGCGCAGTGGCCAAATCAAATCTGAAACCATCGACTCCGATGACTTCTACCCACCAGCGAAGCGAGTCAATGATGTGGCGAACAGCGTGGGGATTACTCGCCGCAAGGGTATTACCGCAGCCAGTGACGTCACGGTAATTGCCGTTGCTATCTTGGCGATACCAAGCCTTGTTATCGATTCCCTTAAATGAGAGCGTTGGCCCACCGACTCCACCTTCGGCAGTGTGGTTGTAAACAACATCGAGATACACCTCAATACCTGCTTCATGTAAGCGATCTACTGACCATTGAAGTTCTGTAATTGGATCATCTGTCGATGCATATTCGCTATGGGGTGCAGAAAATGCGATTGCGTTATATCCCCAATGATTCTTACGACCACGATGCCAAATTCCTGGTTCGGTGACATAAGAGTGAATCGGCAATAACTCAATTGCAGTAACACCAAGATGTTGTAGATGTGCAATCGTGCTCTCGTGGCCGAGCGCTTTATAGGTTCCGCGCTCTTCGACCGGAATCGCATCATTCTTTGCCGTCAGCCCCTGAACATGTGCTTCGTAGATAACGGTTGAAGTCCACGATGTCAGTGGGCGGTGAACCTCGCGCGCACGGTGATCGGTGACGACTGAATATGGAACAAAACCTGCACTATCGCGATCATCGCGCAGAGTGAGATCGCCTCCTCCGGTTCCATCAATTGCAACGTGCGCATAAATTTCAGGCGCATAGGTCACCTCACCATCGAGGCGATGGGTATAAGGGTCTATCAATAATTTTGCGGCGTTGAAACGTGTTCCGTACTCAGGCTGCCAAGGTCCATAGACGCGATAGCCATAACGTTGACCAGCCCGTACCCCGGCAAGGTAGCCATGCCAGATAGGGCCGTTGCGGTGGGAGAGCGCGAAGCGAGTTTCGACTAACTTGCCATTTACTTCATTGAAGAGGCAAAGCTCGATTGCATCGGCGGCGTTACTCCAGATGGCAAAGTTGCAGCCACCATCTGTGAGGGTGGCACCAAGTGTCCGGGGGTCGGCTGGATGCATAGGGGTAGTCTGCCCTGACTCTCGCGGGTAAGCCCCATATTTGCTGAGGGAGATTGTAATTTCTTGAAAATAATTTGAAATAATTCAATCGACATCAGCAGCAGCATCGCTGGCAGCAGATCAAAGCTGCGTTTGAAGAACCACGGGACGCCATTTCGCATCATCCAGAGGATGGAATCTTTACGGCTTCGGTTATTTCCAGAAGAGAAGTCCACGATGCCAATCTCAAAGCCACGATTACGTAGAAGATGCGCAAATGAATCGGCGATAAATTGATGACCGTTTCGGCTCGGGTGCATCCGATCGACATGCCATTTCTCTCGGTTGTAAATCTCAGGCAAGGTGCGAGTTTCTAGAAGTACGGAACCAAACCGCTTCGCCATTTTATGGGTGATGCGATTGACCTCATTGACCCGGCGATGGCAGACACGTTGGAGAAGTCTTGGCATCGGCACAATTGCTGTTGGGTCATGAAGCTCGAGCAACATTGATATTGCGCCCATATCCTCAATGGCTTCCAGAGTGGCGTTGAGATTCTTCTCAAATGTTCGCGGAGAGAAACCATTTCGCAATAAATCATTGCCGCCGACGATTACTGCCACAAGGTCTGGCAAAAGATCAGCAATCTTTGGCAGCTGGAGTTCAAGAACTTCATTCGATTGCGCGCCTGGGCGCGCAAAGTTGAGATAGGTAACCGGTTCGATGAAAGCTTTAGCTAAATGGTGCCCCCAGCCAAAGTAGTTTCCAAGATCATCGGAGTCGCCGACACCTGAGGCAGCGCTATCGCCCAAAACCACAAAGAGAACTGGTCGAGACATCCTTAAGCAGCCTCCCTACTTCTCACATTCTTGAGTTCTTGCAAACGGCGTGCTGTTTGTGACCATGGAAATTGCAGTGCTTGCTTATGGCAACGCTCGCCCAAGGTGCTGTCCTTCTCTAATTGACGAAGGAGAACTTGAATCGCATCTGCGAAGGCTTCACCGTTATTTGCAGCTGTGATTCCTACATATGAATCATCGCTGCAGCGAAGGAACTCACCCACTGCACTCGATTCAGAGGCAACCACTGGAGTTCCACTTGCGAGAGATTCGAGTGCGGCGAGGCAGAAAGTTTCTAGAGGTCCAGGTGCGATCGAGATATCGGCGCTGGCGAGGATCTGGGCTAGTAGATCCTTATTTGCAACATAACCCCAGAAGGAAACAGGAATATCGCGTGAAGATTTGTAGAGCTTGGTGTAGAGAGGACCAGTACCCACATAGACCAATCTTGCATTGACTCCACGTTCAAGCAGTGCGCGGAGCGCTTCAATCGAGCGCTCCGGCTTCTTCTCTGGCGATAGGCGTCCACAATGAACTAGGAGAACTTCTCCACCCTTGATCAACTTTGCGCGAAGCTCTTTATTGAAATTCTCGGGCGAGAAAGTTGCAAGGTCTACACCCAACGGAATCTGAACAAGATTCTTGGTTTCAATCTCTCGAAACTCTGTTGCAGCAAAGTGTGTTGTTGTCACGACATGATCGAACCTAGAAGCCAAGCGAGAGTTATGCCACTGTGCGAAGCGATTTAATGGTATGCCGATGTAATTCTTGATCAAGCCGCTCAGCGTCTCGTGGCTAAAGACGATGGCAGGAATTCCGCGACGACGAGCCCAGATGCCAATGCCTGAGAGTGTGAAGCGATCAGAAACTTCGACTTTATCTGGAGCAAGTGCGCCAAGTAGTGACTTCAAGCGATAAGTAGAGCGGATGACTCGATAACCCCCGGTAAATGGAATGACCCAGGAAGGCATGGTGATACAGGATCCGTATTCGGTCTTCTCGCGTCCAAACTTCTTGCCGGGTACGACATAAATAAACTCATGTCCAAGCTTGAGGTACTCAGATCCCAAATTGTTGAGCGTTGTCTTTATTCCACCAGATTTAGGGCCATAGAAATTTGCGATGTGTACGATCTTCATGCAACCAACTCCTTGCGACTTCGGATCTTCATAATGGTTCGGCGATAGTGGTGCATCAGTTGTGCATTGATGTAATCCCACGAGCGATGAGAAACTGAATCCCGAGCAGCTCTTCGCACCTCCTCGATATCTGGATGAGCGATGAGGAAATCCGCGGCAGCAAGCAATTCACTTGGGTCGGATGTATTAATGAGTAGCCCAGTCTTGCCATGAGCGATAAGGTCCACCGGACCCCCTGTATTTGGGCCGATGACGGGTACTCCAGAGGCCAGAGCCTCCTGAATGCCTTGACAGAAAGTTTCGTGCTTTCCTGTGTGAACAAATAAATCGAAAGAGGCGACATATCGAGCAAGCTCTTCACCTGATTGATAGCCGACAAAGATTGCGCGGGGGAGGACCTTTTTAAACTTCTCGGCCGCAGGTCCTTCACCGACTATGACTAATTGAATATCGTCTTGCAGATCTAGAATCTCTAAGTCATCGATGCGTTTTTCATTGGCCAGCCGTCCAACATAGCCGATGATTGTCTTCTTGGAATTTCCGGCAAGTATCGAGCGAAGATTCTCATCGCGCTTTGCTGGATTAAACTTGGCGAGATCAACTCCACGCTTCCAGAGCTTTACATTTTCAACGCCGCTTTCAGTGAGGTCACGACAAGCCCACTCTGATGGAGCAAGTGTGAGATCAGACGACGAATGGATTCGAGCAACCCACTTCTTCAAAGTTGAATGAGCAATAGTTAATTTGTAATGACGCGCAAAGCCGGCAATATCTGTTTGATAGACAGAGACTGTGGGAATATCCATGCGTCGAGCAATCTTCGTAACGTAGTGTCCAAGGAATATTGGCGAAGCTAGATGGATGACGTCAGGATCGAAGCCCTCAAGCAGCGGTTCAAGCGATTTTTGCGGGACAGCCATTGGGATCAACTTCTTCATCGAAATGCTAGGAACATGTTTAATCTTGTAGCCAACATATTCCTTGGGTGCACCCAGACTTTCAGGAGCAATCACAAGCACTTCATGGCCCTCTGCTCGGCAGTATTCGAGCAGGCGCAGGACAGAGTTAGTGACACCGTTAACTTGGGGAAGGAAGGCTTCGGTGACAACGGCGATTCGGAGGCGATGACCTAGGGATTCCATAGGTTGCAGGTTCTGCCCTGTAGCCATCATGGATGCGACCGCGATATGTCGTGTTATCAAATATTAAGTGAAGGTTTAGGGTTCAAATCCAAGCGTGTCCTGCACTTCCCAAACTGGCTACCCACCAGTAACATCACGCTCATGAAGATTGCAGTCTGCGTAAAGCAAGTGCCCGACTCATGGGCTGAGAAGAAGATGGTCAATGGCCGCCTCGATCGCGAGAGCGTTGATGCAGTTCTCAATGAC
>JBEGSV010000079.1:0-9154 GCA_041179685.1 Actinomycetota bacterium | reverse complement strand
GAGTTGCCGCAGGTAGCGACATCACCGGCAGTGCGCTTCGTAAGCGATACGACGCAGTTCTCTTAGCGGTCGGCGCAACACAATGGCGCGATCTACCGGTGAAGGGTCGCGAGCTCAAAGGCATCTATCAAGCGATGGAGTTCTTGCCGTGGGGTAATAAGCAGGCACTAGGCGAGGTAGAAGTTCCGCCTATCAATGTCGCCGGTAAGCATGTCGTTATTCTCGGTGGCGGAGATACTGGTGCAGATTGTCTCGGAACATCAATCCGTCAAGGCGCTGCAAGCATTACTCAATTAGAAATCATGCCGCAGCCAACCGAAGAGCGTCCAGCGAATCAGCCATGGCCTACCTATCCAATGATCTTCCGTGTCTCTAGCGCACATGAAGAACTCGATAACCGAATCTTCGGCGTCAGTACTGAAGAGTTCCTCGGCGACGAGAATGGCAATCTACGGGCACTTAAGATTGTAGAAACCAAGTTCGTCAACGGTAAGTTTGAATCTGTTCCTGGAACAGAGCGCGAGCTGCAAGCGGATTTCGCATTCTTGGCGATGGGCTTTACTGGTGCAGAGAAGTCTGTGCTCATCGATCAACTCGAAGTTGAACTCGATGACCGCGGCAATATCAATCGCAATGCTGACTTCCAGACAAATCAGGAAGATGTATTTGTTGCCGGAGATGCAGGTCGCGGACAGTCGCTCATTGTCTGGGCAATCGCTGAAGGCCGTTCTGCCGCTGCTGCAATAGATCGTTATTTGATGGGGGAGACACAATTACCTTCACCTATCGAACCGTCGACACGTCAGTTGTTGGTATAAAGCCAGATAAATCACAGGTGAAAACTGGCCAGTACTGGCCGGTCTCGTTTTCTAGAAGATAAGGTACGAACATGCGCCGCGCGAAAATAGTATGCACAATGGGTCCAGCTGTTGAATCTCCAGAGAAAGTTCGCGAACTCATCGCAGCTGGAATGAATATGGCTCGCCTCAACCTCTCTCATGGCTCCTACGAAGAGCACCAGGGGCGCCTCGATCGCGTCCGTGAGGCTGCAAAGGAGGCAGGAAAGGCAGTTGCAATCTTGGTTGACCTGCAAGGTCCAAAGATTCGCCTGGCACGATTTGAGAACGGTCCACATGAGCTTGCTCGTGGAGATATCTTCACAATTACAACTGACGATGTTCCGGGCACAAAGGAGCGCGTCGGCACGACATATAAAGGCCTTCCAGGTGATTGCAAGCCTGGCGATTTCATCATGATCGATGATGGCAAGGTCACAGTTGAGGTAATCGAAGTCAAGGGCAACGATGTCATTACAAAGTGCATCTTCCCTGGCGCTGTCAGCAACAACAAGGGCATTAACCTCCCAGGAGTCGCAGTCTCAGTTCCTGCAATGTCTGAGAAAGATGGCGATGATCTTCGTTGGGGACTTCGCGCAGGTGCAGATTTCATCGCGCTCTCATTTGTTCGTAACGCCGCAGATATTAAAGATGTTCACGCAATCATGGATGAGGTTGGAATCCACGTTCCTGTGATTGCAAAGATTGAAAAGCCACAAGCTGTTGATAATCTGCAGGAGATTGTTGATGCCTTCGATGGCATCATGGTTGCTCGTGGTGACCTCGGTGTTGAGATGCCAATCGAAGATGTTCCGATGGTTCAAAAGCGTTGTGTTGAATTAGCACGCGATGCTGCAAAGCCAGTCATCGTTGCAACTCAGATGCTCGATTCAATGATTTCAAATTCACGCCCCACGCGCGCAGAGGCAACAGATTGCGCAAATGCAGTTCTTGATGGTGCAGATGCGTTGATGCTCTCTGGCGAGACATCTGTTGGAGATTTCGCTATTGAAGCAGTTGAGACGATGGCGCGCATTATCGAAAAGACTGAACAAGAAGGTCTTGAACGAATTCGTCCATTGATTCATGCGCCACGCACGAAGGGCGGCGCAATCACTAAAGCAGCCGCTGAGGTGGGAGAAGTATTGGGAGCCAAGTACTTGGTGACATTTACTCAATCAGGCGATTCTGCTCGACGCATCTCGAGACTACGTTCACGTCTACCTATCCTTGCCATCACTCCTGAGACAGGTACCTATAACCGGTTAGCGCTCTCATGGGGAATCGAACCGATGATTTCGCCGATGGTGAAGCACACCGATGACATGGTGCTTCAGGCAGATCGCATTCTTATCGATTCTCAGCGCGCCGCTGTTGGCGAGCAGGTCATGATCATCGCAGGTGCACCTCCAGGAATTCCTGGATCTACCAACGCTATGCGCGTTCACACAGTGGGCGATGCCGTCAATGGCGTCGTTCCTGCTTACAAGTAACGCAGGAGAAAGCGTCGTTCCTGCTTACAAGTAACCCCTTTCTATCCGATAGGATGGGGCAGAAGCCTCGGTACTCCAACGGTAGAGAGGGCAGTCTCAAACACTGCATAGTGTCGGTTCGAATCCGACTCGGGGCACTCTAGATAATTGTTATCCAAGAATTGCAATCTGAGATTGCATTGAATATTCCGATTCGGAAGAGGATGATGCACCTATGAGCGTTCGTATCCTCGTTGCCGAAGATGAAGCCCTCATCCGTATGGATCTCGTTGAGATGCTCCAAGAGGCTGGATATGCAGTCTGTGCAGAGGCAACGAATGGTGAAGAGGCAATCGCATTGGCTACCGAACATAAGCCAGATCTCTGCATCCTCGATGTAAAGATGCCGGTGCTCGATGGAATCTCAGCGGCAGAGAAGATCATCTCTATTGCGCCAGTTCTGATGCTCACCGCATTTAGCCAGCGCGAGCTGGTCGAGCGCGCCCGTGATGCCGGCGTAATGGCATATGTCGTGAAGCCCTTTTCGATTGGCGACCTCGTCCCTGCAATTGAGATTGCAATCAGTCGCCATACCCAGATGAAATCACTTGCAGAGGAAGTAGCGGACCTCCATGAACGCCTCGAAACTCGCAAAATCATCGATCGAGCCAAGGGGATTCTGATGAAGGCGCTCAACCTCTCCGAGCCCGAGGCCTTTAGTTGGATTCAGCGCGCTGCGATGGATCGTCGACTTACGATGAAAGAGGTTGCGATGGCAGTTATCTCACCTGAAGCGGCCCTTGACCGATAACCCCGGTGTGGGATTACTATCTTAAATAATGAGATTCAATATCTCTTTGTAATCAAAAAGTAATGGCGATATGCCCGTATTTAACGCCTTTTGCCTTGTCTAGGCTCACCCCTGCCCACTACCCTTCAACCCTCCCTGTCCCGGGATAAAAACAGGAAAGGCTCCACATGAAGAAGATTATTTCTCTTGCTGCAGCAGGCGCTCTTGTTCTTGGTGTTTCAGTATCTGTAGCACCAGCAGCAAATGCAGCATGTTCAGGCAAGCTAAAGATTGCTTACCAGGGTCCACTTACAGGTCCTGAGGCAGCTCTTGGTATCAACGAACTCAACGGTGTGAAGTTCGCACTCAAGAAGTTCCTTGCAGCTAACAAGGGCATCAACGTTGACCCAGTTGTCTACGAAGTAGATGACCAGGGAGATCCAGCAGTTGCTGGTCCAATCGCTCCTAAGGTTGCAGCTGAAGAGTGCGTAGTCGCACTTGTCGGCCCTGCATACTCAGGTGCATCAAAGGTTTCACTACCTGTATACCTTTCAGCAGGTCTTTCAATCATTACACCATCTGCTACAAACCCAACTCTTCCAGAGTTCGGTAAGTCAATCTTCCACCGTGCGGTGTTGACAGATGACTACCAGGGTCCAGCAGCAGCACGTTTGATCGTTTCAAAGAACAAGAATGCAAAGGTATTCCTTGTTAACGATGCATCAGACTATGCAGTTGGTCTTCAGAAGACAGTTGATATCTCACTCGGATCACGCGTCGTTGGTAAGGATGTAACTCCAACAGGAACTACAGACTTCTCAGCAACAATCGCAAAGATCAAGAAGTCAAAGGCAACAGCAGTCTTCTACTCAGGATACTTCTCACAGGCAGCAGTATTCGTAAAGCAGCTCCGTGACTCAGGTTCAAAGGTGACTTTCGCATCAGGCGACGGAACACTTGATAACCAGTTCATCAAGCTTGCACGTAAGTCAGCTGAAGGCGTTCTCCTTACAGCTCCAGCTATCCCATTCGAGACAGCATCTCCAAAGCTTGCTGCTGAGATGGTAAAGGCTGGTTGGACTCCTGGTGTTTACACAACAGAGTCATACGATGCAGCTAACTTCTTCCTTGAGGCAATCAAGGCAGGAAACACAGATCGTGCATCAATCAACAAGTACGTCTCAACCAAGTCACACAAGGGTCTTTCAAAGACACTTAAGTTTGACAAGGATGGCGAAGTCTCTGGCGCAGATGTCAACGGCTTCATCGTTAAGGGCGGAAAGCTCGTTCTTCTCGGAGCAATCAAGTAATACTTGATCTGCTCAATTTAAATTGAGCAATCGAGTAAAGTAGCAATTCATTAAAACGGAGGGAGACGGTACGACTAGTACCGTCTCCCTCCCTTATGAAATATCGAGGTGAAGTGTGGATTTTGCACTCTTAAGAGATGCATTTTGGAGCCTGTCATTTGACGGACTCGCTCTCGGCGCGATCTACGCGCTAATTTCTTTGGGATATACGTTGGTCTATGGCGTACTGCGCCTCATCAACTTTGCCCACTCAGAAGTATTTATGATCGGAACATTCGGCTCTCTCGTTGCCACCGGCCTCATCGGTGTCAAAATTGAAGATGAGCCACTGACCGGCAGCAAAATGATTCTTACCCTTTTATTTGCACTCATCATCGCGATGCTCTCATCGGCTATTGCAGCGGTGCTCGTAGAGTTTGTGGCTTATCGCAGACTTCGCAAGCGCGGAGCAACAAAACTCGCAACTTTGATCTCTGCAATCGGTGTATCAATCTCGCTCGTTGAGCTCTTCCGAATCCTTACAGATTCGCTTCCACGTGAATTTCCACGCATCATGGATAAGACATTTCTCTTCTCGTATGCAGGTGCAGATATCCGCAATGACAAGGTAATCGTCATTATTGCGGCAGGCTTGATGATGGTTGCCCTCGATCAATTCATCTCAAAGACTCGTCTCGGTAAGGGTATCCGCGCGGTTTCACAGGATGAGAACACTGCAACTTTGATGGGCGTCAATATCAACCGCGTTATCACCGTTACCTTCTTTGCCGGCGGATTGATGGCAGGAGCGGCAGCGTTCTTCTACATTCTCGTCTACGAGAACACATCATTTAAGGTCGGCTTCTTCCTCGGAATCAGCGCATTTACTGCAGCTGTCCTTGGCGGAATCGGAAATCTCCGCGGCGCTCTCTTCGGCGGATTTGTTCTTGGCCTCATGGAGACCTACACATCTGCTGTCTTTGGTACAGCGTGGAAGGCAGTTATCTCCTTCATCATCTTGGTACTCGTACTCCTCATTAAGCCAACCGGCTTATTTGGCGAGTCAATCACACAGGCGAGGGTCTAATGTCAAAAATATCTTTCAACCTTCGCGATAAGGGCGCTGATTTCTGGGATCGCTCACCACGCTGGCGCCGCGTACTCCTTTCAGTAATCTTTATCGGTTTCTGTTACGCGCTTCCATTCCTGAACAATCCACTCATCAATACACCAGGATCTGATTTCCAATCAGTTCTCTTCTATCCAGTGGGTATGTATGTCATGATGGCGATCGGTCTCAATATTGTGGTCGGCAAGTCAGGACTTCTTGACCTTGGCTACGTTGCATTCTTTGCGATCGGCGCATACACGATGGCTATCTTGGGAACAAAGACAGATCTTAACTTCTGGGAGATTCTCCCAATCGGTGTAGCTCTGGCGATGCTCTCTGGTGTGCTCTTGGGTACACCAACGCTCCGTCTTCGTGGAGACTACCTTGCTATCGTTACCCTCGGCTTCGGTGAGATTGTGCGAATCTTCGCTGTAAATACCGATGCGATTGGTGGAGCTCGCGGTATCGCTGGCATTCCAACACCGCCAGATATCTTCAAGGCAAAATTCACAATCTTGGATCCAAAGCCTTACTACTGGCTTTTGCTCACATTCACATTGCTCATTATCTGGATGGTGCGCCGCCTAGCTGCTCGACGTCCAGGTCGTGCATGGGATGCGATTCGTCAGGATGACGATGTTGCACAGTTGATGGGTATCAATACTCGTCGCTCAAAGGTCTGGGCATTCGTACTCGGCGCAGCCGTTGCAGGTGTCGGTGGCGTTATCTACGCATCACAGATTCTCTCAATCGTTCCAGATCAATTTAACTTGAACGTCTCTATTCTTATTCTCGCCTGCGTTGTATTCGGCGGAATTGGAAATGTCTGGGGAGTCATCCTTGGTGCAGTGCTTCTAGCATTTACGCCGGAACGTATTCGCTTCTTGAGCCAGCCACGTATCTTGGTATTTGGTATCGCTCTCGTAGTAATGATGAACCTTCGTCCAGATGGAATCCTTCCAAAGAAGAAGCGTGAACATCTTGAAGATAATTGGGATCATGTAGAAGAGTCCGGAGAAGGGGAGATCAAATAATGAGCGAAGTACTTCTCGAACTAAAGAACGTCACAATGAAGTTTGGTGGCGTCACTGCACTTAGCGATGTCAATCTTCAGGTGAAGAAGGGTGAGATTCTTGCTCTTATCGGCCCAAATGGGGCTGGCAAGACAACTATCTTCAACGTCATCACTGGCGTATATAAGCCAACTTCAGGTGAGATTAACTTCGATGGCAAGTCATTGATTGGTAAGAAGCGCCACCAGGTGACAAAGGCCGGAGTTGCTCGTACCTTCCAGAACATCAGACTCTTTGGTGAATCAACAGCGCTTGAGAATGTCGTTACAGGTGCTGATATTCACTCCAAGTCTGGCGTAGTCGGAGCGATCTTCGGAACGCCACGTTCACGTCGTGAAGAGAAGGCAGCGCTCGAGCGCTCACTTGGTTTACTCGACTTTATGGGCCTTCGTAAGCATGCGGGTCGTTTGGCGAAGAACCTCCCTTATGGAGATCAGCGCCGCCTCGAGATTGCTCGTGCACTTGCAACAAATCCAAAGCTCGTCCTACTCGATGAGCCAGCTGCTGGTTTTAACCCAGCTGAGAAGGTTGCCCTTGCAGAGACAATCAAGAAGATTCGCGATGCCGGATACACCGTCTTGCTCATCGAGCACGATATGTCGCTCATCATGGGAATCTCAGATCGCGTAGTCGTTATCGACTTCGGTCAGAAGATTGCGGATGACCTACCTTCTGTTGTTCAAAACGACCCTCGAGTAATCGAGGCTTATCTAGGAGCACCTGCAGATGCGTCTTGAAATCAAAGATCTCCACGTTCACTACGGCAAGATTGAAGCTATTAAGGGCGTCTCAGTTGTCGTCAATGAGGGCGAAATCGTCACACTCATCGGTGCCAATGGTGCTGGTAAGACAACGATGCTCAAGACAATCTCTGGTCTTCGTCCAGTCTCTAGCGGACAGATCCTCTTCGACGGCAAAGACATTTCAAAGATGGCGGCACACGAGCGCGTAGATCTCGGTCTCTCGCAAGCTCCAGAAGGTCGCGGAATCTTCCCTGGAATGACAGTCCTCGAAAACCTTGAGATGGGAAAGTACCACCGCAAGGATCGCAAGTCAGAGATGAAGGAAGATCTCGAGAAGGTCTACCACTTGTTCCCACGTCTTCTTGAGCGCATCAATCAAGCTGGCGGAACGCTATCTGGTGGAGAGCAGCAGATGCTCGCAATCGGTCGCGCACTTATGGCACGACCAAAAGTTCTTCTCCTTGATGAGCCTTCTATGGGTCTTGCGCCTTTGATGATCGCGAATATTTTCCGCATCATCACTGAGATTAACAATCTCGGCACAACAATTCTTCTCGTCGAACAGAATGCACAGCAGGCGCTTCAGCGCGCACACCGTGCCTATGTTTTAGAGACAGGAAATGTCGTAAAAGAAGCGAAGGCCTCTGACCTACTTAATGATCCAGCAGTTCGCGCTGCCTACCTAGGCGTCGGAGCTCACTAACTACAAGAGTAGAAAATTAACGCTGCGCAAGAATAAGGCAGGTGATACGGGCAGTGCATGTGCGCTGCCCGTCTTCATTTTCAATCACAATTTCGTAGCTACACATTGTTTTACCGAGACTGATTGCCGTCGCTGTTCCTGTCACATAGCCAGAGGTGGCAGATTTATGGTGGGTAGCGTTGATATCAACGCCGACAATCTTTCGATCAGGGCCAGCGTGAAGTTGGGTTCCTACAGAACCTAGTGATTCTGCGAGCACGACGTTGGCGCCACCGTGTAATAGACCAAGCGGTTGAGTATTACCCTCAACTGGCATACGCCCTACCAGGCGCTGAGGGGATGCCTCAATAATCTCGATGCCCATCTTCTGATCGAGATGTCCGGCGCCACGTTCACGGAGAATTGCCAAGTAATCAGGTTGCGTCATAGTTCGAAATCTTAACTTGTTACATAGGATGTGCGCCATGAGCGCGCCTAAGAAACTCTTATTAATCGATGGCCATTCAATGGCCTATCGCGCCTTCTATGCACTTCCGGTGGAGAACTTCACTACCGCGATGGGCCAACACACCAACGCCATCTATGGCTTTGCAACGATGTTGATCTCCTTGATTAAGGAGGAGAAGCCAACGCACCTCGCAGTCGCCTTCGATGTCTCTCGCAAGACTTTCCGCTCCGATATCTTCCCTGAATATAAAGCCAATAGGGCCTCAACACCTGATGAATTCCGCTCGCAGATGTCATATCTTCATGAGTTTATCGATGGCTGTGGAATTGAGTACTTCCAGCTAGAGGGCTATGAGGCCGATGATCTGATTGCAACGATCTCGAAGAAGGCAGAGTCAGATGGATTTGAGATCCTGATCTGTACTGGCGATAGAGATAGCTTCCAATTGGTGAACGAAAAGACGACTGTGCTCTATCCCAAGCGCGGCGTCAGCGAGATGGCGCGGATGACACCGGATGCCGTCTTTGAGAAGTATGGAATGACTCCGGCCCAGTATCCAGATTTTGCAGCGCTGCGTGGAGATCCAAGCGATAACCTGCCATCAATTCCAGGGGTGGGGGAGAAGACTGCGGCGAAGTGGGTTGTTGAATATGGATCGCTAACGGATCTTCTATCTGAGGTCGATAAAG